>CANGUP010000159.1 GCA_947457105.1 Flavobacteriaceae bacterium | reverse complement strand
TTCCATGTTTACAAAAAAGACAAGTTCAAGCCCCAAGGGTTTCTGATAAAATCTCCACCTATAGCGTCTCGCAAAAAAAGTCTCCAATAGATTTCAAGTATCCACCTCCGATGATGAATCAGGTAGTATTTTATCAGAAAAACTTGCTTTTTTGAAACCCTCCACTTCAAGTAATGGCTTTCTTTTTTTTCTTTTTTTTTCTTTTGAAAAATTTATGTGAGCGGAGCGTAGCGAGGCACACTTGCATTCATAAGAAACCCAAATGGATACTGAAGAAAAGCTAATCTTTTAAATTCGAAGCCATGATGAATTTTATCGTTAAAACCCACAAGAAGGGCACCATTTACAACAAACCTTGCTTTTTTATTTTAAACAAAGGAATGAATAGCGGAAAGCCTCAAAATGAACCTTACACAAATAGTTTTGTAGTAATCTTTGACAATAAAGAAGATTGCGAAAACATTTATTGGATTGCCTACAGTTTATGGAAAACTAAATTTTGGCACCAACATTTAGTTGGCTCTGTTATTTCTTTTTTACGCCTTCCTGATTTCAAAAAAGAATTCTTTCACAAAGCAAAAGCACTAATGGAAGAATATGAAGCTCATGTCAAACATGTTGCTGCTTTAAAATTATTAGAGTTAAAAGAAAAGCAATTTCACGAAAATATCAATCTAATCAATGATATGCGCAGAGTTATTGTGCATCGCTATAGTAATCGATAAAATAATTTTTAATCCTTAATATCAATTAATATGAGTGAATTTTTATTATTCCAAACTGATTGTTGGAAGTCAAAAGCATCAAGAGTTTTCTTCGGTGCTTTTGATAGTAGAACAAAAGCATTAGATTATGCAAAATACAACGATTTATATTGGAGTAATTACAAAGTTGTAGTTTTTGAGGTAGTACTTAATCAATTCGGAGAAGTTCAAAATCAAAAAAAGCCAGGTCTCACGACTTGGCTTTCATTTCGTTTAACCCAAAGGTCACCACAACTAGGGCTAAACTTATTTTTTGTGCTTCTTATTTAGGCTTTTAAGCAGTAATGAAATCGTATAACTGACCACAGCTCCAACGGTAGCTAAGATAATCGTTTTGGCAATGTCATCAGAAGAAAGATTAGGTACAATACTTAAAAATGTGCCTCCAGCAGTTCCCATCAATGTTTTATTGTCCATTTCCGCTTTTGTCCTCCTGAGCTTGTCGAAGGATGCTGTCATCAGTTGTAGTAAGCAGACTTGTAGCCGACAAAACTCCGCCAGCTACGGTAGCATAACCACCAATGGTAGTTACAATGGTAGGCAGAGCTATAGGAGCTGCTAAAATAGTTCCACCAACGGCAGCCAATGCCAACCCAACAGTTCGAAGCACTTTGAAAAACTTTGGCGTGGGAGCTTTTGCTCTATTAATGATTTTTTTCATAATCTATTTTTAAGATTGGATAATTAATTCAACACTTTCTTTATTTTCCAAAGCTTTGTAAACAATGTTTTTTAGCTTAGTAAAAGCTTTTCTCGACATCAAACCTACACCAGGTCCAGAAAGTTTTGTAACTGGAGCGATACAACCCTGCAATTCTTTTTGAGCATTATTGGCAGGATGAAAAAGAATAAACTTTCTATTCGGTACATTTACCAATTCCAAATGCCATTTGTATTTTGCACTGTATCGCTTTCTAATAAAATATTTCCCTTCCGGAATGCAGGAAACCTTCGTTTCGTTCATCTTCCACGGCAATTCAATGGTGTTACAAATCAATTTGCCTTCGCATTCGAGTTTACCGTTAGTTCCTTCAGGGAAATAAGTTCTAGTTAAAAATAAAACCATTTTTTAACCTTTTTTGTCAGACTGAGCTTGTCGAAGTCCATTACACTCCGCTATCAACTTTCGCAACAGACAATGGGTTAAAAGCACCATTTTTCAGTGGATACATTTGCCCATTAATCTCTTGATAGAACTCAACACCTAAAGCCAAAAATAATGGCTTAGTTGAGTTAGCAGTAACTGCATTCACTTGGTTAATTGGAGCGGTAGCAGTTCCATCCCAGGGTAAAATTGCCGTTTCAGAAGTAGCAATTACATAAGTTTCAGCTTCAAAATCAATTTCAGCTCCACCTGAAATAATTTTGTAGTGAGTAGTTCCACTTGGAGCAGCAATCATATTCGCAGGAATAAATGATGCCAAATTCACAGTAATTTCACCAGCCACACGGTCAATAGTTGCTACAAACGGAGCAAATAAAGTTGTACCAAGCTTACCACGAATATTGAATTCAAAACCAAATAATAATTCAGCTTCTCCATCAATCACATTTCTCAAACCACGCACACTAGTCAAATCTGCTTGAAGAACTTTAACCATAACTTGTGTCAATCTACTAACCATTCGACCATCTGCAGAATTAATCAGCAATGGTCTTAAAGCAGTACGCAAAAGCTTCCCAGCCTTCCCTGCTCTACCAAACTCCGACCCATTCTCACGAGTTCTCTGAAACGCAGGATCACTTGCAATTCTACTAGCGTCAATTCCGCCTTTTTCTCTTGCCAAGTGACCATCTTGCGTTTTGTAAAAAGTAATATCTCCGATAGTACCTTTTAATTTAATTATGCCTTTCTGTCTAGCCATAACTTAAAATTTTCGTTAAACATTCATCTAAAATTTCTTTCATTCTTTCATAAGTTGCAACCACATTTTTGAATGATTACAGCAAAGTTTACTATGCATTTAATTAAATAAAAAGTTTGGTATGTACCATATGTCCAAAAACGACACAAGTGTCCAAAACAAACACAAAAACACAATAAATAAGTATGAGAAATTATAACTAAATTGCAAAAGATTTTCTGCACGTCAGAAGTAAGTCAAAGCCAAATCAAAGGTATAGTTAAAGTATGAAAACGAATAGTCAAAGGGTTTGCATCTATCCAAAGGACATACAACGCATAACAGGAAAGAGTTATCGTCAAAGCACCAGATTAATGCAAAAGGTCAAAAAAGACCTCAACAAGCTCGAGAATGAGTTCCTAACAATTGAAGAGTTCTGTACATATAGTGGCATAAAATATGAACAAGTAACTCACTTGATTTTTGGTTAAAAATTTAAACCAATTCAGAAAATTTTTAATTGAATAATACATCACTAAACACTAAACTAACTAGTACATTTTTTAGTTTTGATACTTTAATTTTTGAATAAATATACTTATCTTTACGTCATAAGATTTAAGACTATTTGAATAGTAAAAAAAGGTGGTAAAATCGGTTACCTTAAAAAATTAACCTCTCTTACACCTTGAAAAATATGAAGTTTTGAGAAAGGTTATATTCTCGGCGTCTCCACAATTAACTTTTCAAAGTGAACTAAAAGCCCATAAATCTTAGGATTTATGGGCTTTTTCATTTTACCTACTTTTCAAATTATTAATTAAATCTCATTACAAAGGTGCTAAAATCGGTTAACCAGCTCCGCAAAAAGTTCTTTCTAGCACTGTGCTGCGCAAACGTCTCCTGACTTTGCGCTAAGTTAATCATCATAACTAATATTTTTCAAAATTGAATTTGGTTTGATACTCAATCTACCACTTTTAACTGTCAAAAAATGAAGCAATGTTTGGTCTCTTATAACATATCCTTCTTTCATAAATTTAAGTTTTATCAAAAATAAGAAAAATTGCGCAAAGTCAGGAGACGTTTGCGCAGCCTTTCATAGGAACAATTATTTTAATTAGAACACTTTGCGGAGCTGGGGAACATTACCCATTACCAAAATTACCCATCCTCAAAACATTCATAAAACAATTCAACATTTTCAAAATCAATCTCTTTTAGTATAGGATTTATTTTTGTAATTTGAAGATATTGCTTTTTGGATATATTATATATCATATAAACATCTGGGTCTTCATTGGTATCTACATTTAAAATATTAACTAACTCAACAACTGACAAATTAATTTTAAAACTTTCTATATACTTATCACTATTCTTTTGATAAATTGCTATTTCTCTACTTACTTTCATAATATTTTTTTTTAATATAATGGCGATATATCAGGAAAAACAAATTAATATGTTCTTCACACTCGTTTTAAGGCGTTACTAAAACTCCACATCCAACACATTCAATAGTTAATCCAAATACAATTATTTTATATAAAATATAACCAGCTGTTACTCCTACTGCAGTAGTAGCTGCAGCTTTTACAATTGGTGTAATTCTTCTACCAGGAACTGGGTCTTTTATTAGTTCTTCCCCTGCTCCCGCGCGAATCCCTTCGCGTGGCTTTACAATTTAAAATATTGAAAAACATAAATATTATTTAACAATCCTTTTTCCCCTGCATAGTCAGGAGCACTACTGTATTTATAATCTTCTGGTCTAAACACAATTCCTTCCTCTACAGGATTATTGTGAATATAATCAATTTTTTGCTGAATTACTTCATTACTCCATAACTCTATTGGTTTATTATCATGCCGCCAAAACTGAAAACTAGTTGTATTGGAACTTTTATCAGCTTCTTTCTTAAAATAATCTAATAAAAATTTTTTTCTACTTTCTTTAGGATTCTCTTGTATGGCTTTGATAATACTTCGGCTTGTAAATCTTTTAAAGTCGCCTAATAAAAGCTCTGGTTTTTGTTCTTCTGTACTTCTAAATATCAAATGAACATGATTGGTCATAATGCACCAAGAATGAATCTCCATCCCTTTATTATTTTGACAAAATTCTAAGCTTTCTAAAAGTAAATCTTTGTATTCGTTTCTCGTGAATACATCTAACCAACCTACCACTGCGAAACTTACAAAATATAAACCCTTCGGATTATGAAACTTGTAATTTCTGCTCATACTTCTCTTTTTATCAAATTTAATAAAAATTTTCTTTGCCTGTAAGAAAAATATAAGTTATTTAGAACCACGCGAAGGGATTCGCGCGGTAGCTGGGGAACATTACCTAATTTTTATGATGAAACATATGATCCATAAACATAAAACTACCAATTAAAAAGAATATAACAAGTAAAATAAATCCAAAACAAATCCAACTGTATTTACTTCTTTTATCTTTTGATAAGTTAGTAAACTCTTCAAAGTATTTCAAGTATCTTCTTTGTTTAAATAAGGTAAAATAATTAATAGGGATTATAATTATACTGATTATGACTATGTGGATAATACCAAAAGTTATTTTAGTGTCAAAAAGTCCTGTATAGATTAAATAAACTGACAAGCAAATAAAAAGTAATAACATGCCCATAGTACCGCCTGATCTAATGCTATTAGTTCCGTTACTAGTATTTAATAAAGCATCTTTAACAATTAAATCTGGATCTAAAACGCCTCTTTTATTATAAAAATTTCTAGCCGTTGAACTACCTAAAAATTTAAAAAAAGGAGATAGAAGAAAGTTAGTCACTTTATTTCTCCAAACAAATACATTATAATGTACCAAATTCCAAAACCATATTATGTTTTCCATTATTTATTATTATTCTTGTAACTTTTCGACAACTTTTTCTCCTACTTTTTCTCCTACCATACTACCCCCTGCTCCCGCGCGAATCCCTTCCCTGCTCCCGCGCGAATCCCTTCGCGTGGCTTTACAATTTAAAATATTGAAAAACATAAATATTATTTAACAATCCTTTTTCCCCTGCATAGTCAGGAGCACTACTGTATTTATAATCTTCTGGTCTA
>CANGUP010000158.1 GCA_947457105.1 Flavobacteriaceae bacterium | reverse complement strand
TATATGGCAAATATCATTCAAGCACAATTATTGTTTTTAGAATCAGTTGATGCTTCTAAAGACATTCAAATTTATATCAATTCTCCAGGCGGAAGCGTTTACGCAGGTCTAGGAATTTATGACACTATGCAATACATCAAACCAGATGTAGCAACAATTTGTACAGGAATGGCAGCTTCAATGGGAGCCGTTTTACTTTGTGCTGGTGCAGCTGGAAAACGTTCGGCATTACCACATTCAAGAGTAATGATTCATCAACCTTCAGGTGGCGCTTCAGGAGTTGCAACCGATATGGAAATCAACTTGAAAGAAATGTTGAAATTGAAAAACGAGTTGTATGAAATAATTTCAAACCACTCTGGTCAAACTTTCGAAAAAGTGCATAGAGACTCTGAAAGAGATTATTGGATGATTGCTGATGAAGCAAAAGAATATGGAATGATTGATGAAGTTTTAAGAAGATAATTAAAGGTTGTGGGTTTTAGGTGATAGGTTTTAGGTAGCCTACAACCTAAAGCCTATCAACTACTACCTATAAATAATGGCAAAAGAAAAATTAGAATGTTCCTTCTGCGGAAGAAAAAAACCGGAAACCAATTTATTGATTGCCGGAATTGACGCACACATTTGCGACCGCTGTATTGAACAAGCACATGGAATTATTTTAGAAGAATTAAAAACCAATTCCAATGCAAAAATTGCTACCGATTTAGTTTTGCGCAAGCCAAAAGAAATCAGAGCATTTCTTGACGAATATGTAATTGGTCAAGAGCAAACCAAAAAAGTAATGTCGGTTGCAGTTTACAATCACTACAAAAGATTAATGCAACAACAAGTTGCCGAAGATGTTGAAATTGAAAAATCAAACATCATTATGGTTGGACAAACAGGAACCGGAAAAACATTAGTAGCAAAAACGATTGCGCGTATGTTAGATGTTCCATTAGCCATTGTTGACGCGACTGTTTTAACCGAAGCTGGTTATGTAGGAGAAGATGTTGAAAGTATTTTAACTCGTTTGCTTCAAGCAGCCGATTATGATGTTACTAAAGCTGAACGCGGAATCGTTTTCATTGACGAAATTGATAAAATTGCTCGTAAAAGTGACAATCCATCAATAACTCGTGATGTTTCTGGTGAAGGTGTGCAACAAGCCTTATTGAAATTATTAGAAGGAACTGTTGTTAATGTTCCACCAAAAGGAGGAAGAAAACATCCAGACCAAAAATTTGTTGAAGTAAATACTCAAAATATATTATTCATCGCTGGTGGAGCTTTTGACGGAATTGAAAGAATTATTTCAAAACGTTTAAATAGAACTGCTGTTGGTTATTCAACCTCAAGAAATGTTGATAATATCGACAAGGATAATTTGTTACAATACATCATCCCAAAAGACATCAAAGATTTTGGTTTGATTCCTGAAATTATTGGTCGTTTGCCAGTATTAACCCATATGGATCCTTTAGATAAAGAAACGTTGCGTTCTATTTTAACGGAACCAAAAAATGCTTTGATAAAACAATACGAAAAGCTTTTTGCTATGGATGATGTAAAATTCACCATCACTAACGAAGCTTTAGATTATATTGTTGAAAAAGCTTTAGAATACAAATTAGGTGCGCGTGGATTACGTTCGTTATGTGAAGCAATCTTAACCGATGCTATGTATGAATTGCCAAGTTCTGATGATAAATCTTTAGAAATTGACAAAGAATACGCCGAACATACTTTGAATAAAAATTTATTGAAACGATTGGAAATTGCTTCGTAACTAAAAAATAAAAACCCGATTCTGAAATTTCAAAATCGGGTTTTATTTTACAACTAATCTTTAAATTACTTCACTAATCCACCGCCACTTTTCACTTTTTCTGTTTGAATGTCGGTGTTTTCTTTTTCTAATTTCAAATTACCAAAACTGTAAGTTAACGAAATTCTAAAAACTCTAGAATCATTTTTCTCATAGAATTTTGTTTCTAAATTGGTAGACGAAACTAAGGCATTAATTTCATTTTGATTGAATAAATCAAATGCGTGAATTCCTAATTTTAATTTCTTATTCAAGAAATCTTTGTTTAAAGAAATATTAAATTGTTGGATTGGTTTTGTGATTTTATATATTTCCCAAACACCACCTTCTGGTAAAATGAAGTAAGTCATACTACTTTTAATATCCCAAGGTAACATAATTTGCGCTTGCGCAGTATAGTTCCAAATAGGTTTTGATTCAAATGAAAAGTCATATCCTTCTGTCAAGTTTTTGATGTAATTGATGTTTAAAAAGATGTAATTCATTTTATCAATGTTGTTCATTCTGTTTTTGAATTCTTCTTTTCCTTTAAAAAAGTAATCTAACGGAATTGGGAAGTTGGCAAAAACACTCATAGTCTTAAAACGATCAAATTGTTGGAACGTTTGTGTACTTACCAATTGTCCTGGCTCGGCATTAAAAATGAATAAATTATGATCTTTAGAAACGGTGTAGTTTGTTCCAAATTGAATGAAATCCATCGCTGAAATCTTGAATTCATAATTGTCAAAAAACGATGGATTCAATAATAAATTTCCAGTTGAAGAATTGTATTGGTCAAAATTTGAACCATTCGGATCTAAAACACCGTAACTTGGTTGAGCAATTTTTCTTGAATAAGAGGCACTCACATTTACACTTGGAGCAATTTCATACAAAGCACTAACATTAGGAAATAAATTTTTGTTATTAAAGTCAATATCTGTTCTTGTGTTGTCAACAATTCCAGTTCTATTTACATTAAAATCTTCATATCGAAGTCCTACGGTAAAGTTGAACTTTTTAATTTTTTTTCTAGCCTCAGCATAGAAAGCCAAATTTGTTTCTTCATAATCAAAGTCAATTATGTCTGTAATTGGCGAATTCAAATTGTAATTTCCAGTATTATTTACTTTGATAGTATTTAATTTTCCTCCGGTATTTATAGAAAGTTTTAGTTTTTCAAAAGGAATTGCAAAATCATATTTCAAATAATAATTTAGTAAACCAAAGTCATTGGTAAAATTATTATAACTAGAAGTTACACCATCAAAAGCATTAGATTTAAAATTAGGATTTCTATTGAAAGTATTTGCAAATGCAATGATATCAAGTGTTCTGCCAATAGTATCCAATTTAGTTTTGTATTGTAAACTAAATTCTTGATTATTAGATTTTGTTTTATTAGTTCCGTTATTCAAGTAATCTGAAATTTCACTTCCTGTAGTTTTTGCATCAAAAATATCTCTGTCATTGCTATAAGTAGAATTGTAATTGAATAACAAGTTAGATTTTTCACTCAACTTATAATTGGTCCCAATTCTCATGTAGAAGTTTCGGTTTGTAGTAAGTGACAATCTTTGTTGGTCAATGTATTTATCTGGATCAAAAGAAGTAAATGTTTGTCCGTTTTTTGATCTTTGCTCACGCTCAATATAATTGTATCCAATCATGGTTTGCCAACTCAAATTTTTCTCTTTACCATTCAATAATAGCTGCGGACTTGGTTTTTGATATTTATTGAAATTATAATTTAAATTGAATGTTGCATTGATGCCTTTCATTCTTTTGTTATTTGTAACTAAATTAATTACAGAACCACTTGCGTTAGCTTCAAAAGCTGCACCAGGATTATAGATTAATTCTACTTTTTCAATAGCATTAGCAGGAAGAGAAGATAAATAATTTTCTAAATCAGAACCGCTAAGTGTGCTTGGCGAACCGTCAATGTATATAGCAACACCTTTTCCGTTTAACGATAATCCTCCTGTCGGTGAAGCGATTACTCCGGGTAGTTTTTTTACGGCTTCATAAGCTGTTCCGGTACTCAACATAGCGTTGTCTTTTATAGAAACGGTTGTTTTGTCGGATTCAATTTTGATAAGTTGTTTTTTTGCAGCAACTTTTACTTCGTCAAGAACTTCAACTTTTTTCTTGATAGTATCTTTTAGTGTTTCTGTTTCTTGTTTTGTTTCTTGTGCAAATAAGGCATTTGCTACTAACAAGGTAATAGGTAAAAATAATGATTTCATTTTTTGATTGATTTGATTTTTTTCGTTGCACTCCAAACAATTTGGTTTTGCCTCGGATGATGATTACAAGTTAGACTTGAAACAACAACAAATGTTACAGTTAAAATGAAATTTATTTAGCTTTATTGTAGTTTACTATAAAAACTCCGCCAATAATTAAGGATGCTGCAATGATAATTCGGCTAGTAATTATTTCGTCAAGAATTAACCATCCTAAAAATAAAGCTACAACAACATTCACATAAGATAAAACAGAAACTTTGGTTGACGACATTTGTGTTATCAAATAACTATACGAAACGTAACCAACAACCGAACCGAAAATAGCCAAGTAAATCATTGCTGCAACACTGCGTAAACTCCAGTTTTCTGTAGAAATAGTTGGAGTTAAAATGAATTGAATTGCAGTCAAAATGATTCCAGCAATTATCATTTGAACACTTACATTCATGAGCATGGTTAACGAATTTTCACTTCCTTTTTTGGTGATAATGGTTCCGATTGCCCACATTAAAACGGCAATTAAAATAGCAAAAACTCCTTGTCGATACTCAGGATTCAATAAATCGGAAAGACTGTTTTGGTAGATTAAAAAAATTCCAAACATTCCTAGTAAGATTCCAAGAGTAGTTTTGATGGACAGTTTTTCCTTACCTAAAATCAAATTCAAAATCAGTACAAAAAATGGCGATAAAGTGGAAATCAATGATGCCAATCCACTAGTAATGTACTTTTCAGAATAGGTTGTCAATCCATTAGCAAGAACAATCATCATTATAGCCAAAATAAAAGCTCTAAGAAATTGCCTTGGGTTTACAGGTTCTAATTTTCGTTGAAACAATAAATAAAAGAAAATGATAAAACCAGAAATTAAATTCCTAATTCCTGCAAGTAGAAAAGGAGGAATGGTTTCTATACCAATTCGAATGCCTAAAAAGGTTGTGCCCCAAAAGAAGGCAACACAGAATAAGGCAAAGTAAAGTTTAGTTTTCAAAAAAGAATTTGGGAATTACGAATTGCGATGCGAAGGTACTGAACTTTCTTTTTTAATCGAAGTTTCCACACAACGTTTTCCGTAACATTTCATTCTTTTTGGTCCGCAAGAAATTATGGATAAAGAGAGAAGGAGTAAGATGGCAGTTTTTTTCATTTTACTTTTGGAATTTTAACCTTTGGAATTTACACTCGTCTGCATCCCAATCAATTGCTCCAAATAATCACGTTCGTTAGACAATCTCGGAATTTTATGTTGTCCACCCAATTTGTCTTGTTCTTTTAACCAATCATAAAATAGATTTACACGCGCAACATTTACTTTCAATTGATTTAATGTCATATTACTGTAGCGTTTGGCTTCATAATCAGAATTTACGGTTTGCAACGTTTCATCCAATACTTTTTGAAATTGAACCATATCTTCCGGATGTTTTTTAAATTCAATCATCCATTCGTGTGCGCCTTTTTCTTTACCTTTCATAAAAATAGGAGCAACCGTATAATCTTTGACTTCACAATTCAATGCCGAACATGTTTTAGCAATGGCAGTATCCGTATTTTCAACCATTAACTCTTCTCCAAAAACATTAATATGATGCTTGGTTCTTCCTGAAACTCTAATTCTGTAAGGTTTTAAAGAAGTAAATCGAACAGTGTCACCAAT
>CANGUP010000157.1 GCA_947457105.1 Flavobacteriaceae bacterium | reverse complement strand
AATGGAAATAAATTTGTATATGATTGGAAGCGTTATTATAATTACAATTGTATTGGTAATTTTTTTAATAATGCGAAATTTGAAAGACAAGAAAAATTATGAAAAATATTTAAAAAAGAATGATAAATCTATTTCTATAAAAGATGAAATAGAATCGAACGAACTGTAAAATAAAAAATCCTGAGTATTAAACTCAGGACTTTTCTATTATTTTAAACCAGTAATACTTTGTTCTATTGTGGCTATTTTGGCTAAAGCATCGGCTTCTTTTTTGCGTTCCATTTCTAATACTTTTTCTGGTGCGCCGTTTACAAACTTCTCGTTAGATAACTTAGCTTGTACCGATTTTAAGAATCCTTTGGTGTAGTTTAACTCTTCGGTTAATTTAGCTACTTCGGCTTCAATATCAATATTTCCAGTAATTGGAATGAAGTATTCGTTAGATTTTACTCTGTAAGACAAGGCACCATCTACTTTATCAGTAACGTATTCTAAAGCGACGATATTTCCTAATTTCATGATTACAGCATCAAAATAAGTCGAGGCATTTTCGTTATTCACTACTTTCAAATCGATAGCATCTTTAAACGGAATGTTCTTATCTTTTCTAATGGTTCTAACTCCTGAAATTACTTCCATAGCGAAATCGAAATCTGCTATTAGTTTTTCATCATACGCTTTTGCTCTTGGCCATTCTGAAACAATTAATGCTTGTTCTGGAGTTCTATCAGCAATATGTTGCCAAATTTCCTCGGTTAAAAACGGCATGAATGGATGCAATAACTTCAAATTGTTTTCCAACATTTCTATTGCTTTGTCAAATGTTGTTTTGTCAATTGGCTGTTGGTAAGCTGGTTTTATCATTTCTAAAAACCACGAACAGAAATCGTCCCAAACCAATTTGTAAATACCCATCAAGGCATCAGAAATTCTGTATTTATCAAAGTTTTCTTCTATTTCGGTTAAGGTTCTTTGCAACTTAGTTTCATACCATTCGATAGCTACTTTAGAAGATTCTGGTTGCGGAATTGCATCAGAAACTTCCCAGCCTTTTATCAATTTGAAGGCATTCCATATTTTGTTAGAAAATGCTTTTCCTTGGTTGCACAATTCTTCATCAAACATGATGTCGTTTCCTGCAGAAGCACTTAAAAGCAATCCAACACGAACACCATCGGCACCAAATTTCTCGATTAACTCTAATGGTTCAGGAGAATTTCCTAATGATTTTGACATCTTACGACGTTGTTTATCACGAACTAAACCTGTTAAATATACATTAGTGAAAGGTTTTTCACCTGTATATTCATAACCGGCAATAATCATTCTCGCAACCCAGAAAAACAAAATATCTGGACCCGTTACTAAATCATTAGTTGGGTAATAGTATTTGTAATCTTCATTTTCTGGATCAAGTATTCCACCAAAAACTGCCATTGGCCACAACCATGAAGAAAACCAAGTATCTAGCGCATCGGCATCTTGTTTTAAATCGTTTATGGTTAATTGTTTATTGTTTGTAGCTTCTTGTGCCAAAACTAGAGCTTCTTCTATATTTTTAGCAACTACGAAGTCTTCTTTTCCATCTCCATAGAAATAAGCTGGAATTTGTTGACCCCACCAAAGTTGACGAGAAATATTCCAATCGCGAATGTTTTCTAACCAATGTTTGTAGGTATTATTGAAACGTGATGGATATAATTTTACTTCTTCGGTTTCCAAAACAGCTTTAATGGCAGGTTTTACTAACTCTTCCATGCTTAAAAACCATTGGTCTGACAAACGTGGTTCGATTACAGCTTTGGTTCTTTCTGAAGTTCCTACTTTATTTAAATGTGTTTCGGTTTTAGCTAAAGCACCAATTGTTTCAAGCTCTTTTGCAATTTCTTCACGAACTACAAAACGATCTTTTCCTTGATAATGCAATCCGAATGAATTTAGAGAAGCATCGTCATTAAAAATATCAATGATTTCTAAATTGTGCTTTTCACCTAAGGTCTTATCATTCATATCGTGAGCTGGAGTCACTTTTAAACATCCAGTTCCGAATTCAACATCTACATATTCGTCTTCAATAATAGGAATAACTCTTCCAGAAATTGGGACAATGGCTTTTTTACCTTTCAAATGTGTGAAACGTTCGTCATTTGGATTGATACAAATAGCAGTATCTCCAAAAATAGTTTCAGGTCGCGTTGTAGCAACGGTCAAAAAATCTTCTGAACCTTCAATTTTGTATTTTAAGAAGTATAATTTTCCTTGACGCTCTTCAAAGATTACTTCTTCATCAGACAAAGTTGTTTTAGCTTCTGGATCCCAATTTACCATTCGGTAACCACGATAAATCAAACCTTTGTTGTATAAATCTACAAACGAATGAATTACAGACGCTGACATATCGTCGTCCATAGTGAATTTTGTACGACTCCAATCGCAAGAACATCCTAATTGCTTAAGTTGTTCTAGAATAGTTCCACCATATTTGTTAGTCCAATCCCAAGCGTGTTTTAGGAATTCTTCACGAGTTAAATCGTTTTTGTTGATTCCTTCGCTTTTTAGTTTGGCAACAACTTTTGCCTCTGTTGCAATCGAAGCATGGTCAGTTCCTGGAACCCAACACGCATTGAAACCTTTAAGACGCGCACGACGAATCAATACATCTTGAATGGTATTGTTTAGCATGTGTCCCATGTGTAAGACTCCAGTAACGTTTGGTGGTGGAATAACAATGGTGTAAGGTTTTCTATGGTCTGGTTTGGATGTGAAATAGTCGTTTTTCATCCAATAGTCATACCATTTTTGTTCTACTTCTTTGGCGTTGAATTGTGCAGGAATCATTTATATTGTTTAAAATGTTTATAGTATAATTTAGTTTAAAGTTGTTTCGAACTAGATAACAAAAAATTAATACCTTAACTATTTAGCCCTGATTGGAAAAGTTACCTTGTAACTCGGAAAGCAGGAATATGGATTACCGATAAATACCTAGCTATTCGCTGCTAAAATCTTTGGTATGTTTTTTGTAATTATTACTGCAAAAGTAAGTAATAAGTACTTTTATAAAAAATTAAGAATTAAAATTTTGCTTATAAATTTAAAGTCGTAATTTTACTAATCGAATGAACCCAAAAATTAACGTAATGAAAAAGATATTATTTATCGCTTTTGTAGTTCTAAACAGTGTAGCTTTTGCTCAAACTGGACCAAAGATTGTATTTAAAGATAAAGACAATACTATTGACTACGGTACTGTTACCAAAGATACTGATGATGGTTTGAGAAAATTTGAATTCACTAACACAGGAGATGCTCCTTTGGTGATTACTAATGCCAAATCTACTTGTGGCTGTACGGTTGCTGATTATCCAAAAACTCCTATTCAACCTGGGAAAACTGGTATAATTGAGGTGAAATACAATATGAATCCAGGACCAATAAGAAAAACTATTACAGTTGAAACTAATGCTGTAAATGTTGAAAGTGGAATGGTTGCCTTAAAAATAAAAGGTGAAGTGATTGTAAAGAAAGAAATCAATCCGCTAGAGAAAAAGCAAAGTTTGATGGAAAAATCATAAATTTAAGACGTTCGCAAACCGCGGACGTTTTTTTTATAATATATTTTTCAATTGGAATTTAAATTTTCTTATTCTACCTTTTCTTTCAATTTCAAATTCGATGGATTTTCCTTCTTCCGATTTAAGGAGTTCGTTTATTTTTTCTAAAGTAAAATTGTATCCATTTTGATTGTTGATTGTTATAATAACATCTTCTTTTTGCAGTCCAGCGATTGCTGCAGGCGAATCTTTTCTTACGTTAGCTATAACGTAAATTGGTTTTAACTCAAACCTGTATTTTAGATTATTTTCTAATTTGTTGCCATTAGCATCAAATAAATTATTGTTTACAACTGTGTTACTTTTATATGCTTCTGTAATCCATTTTAAGCCTTGATGCTGTACTTCGACTCCAGTATCTACCATAAAGTTTAAGGAAAAACTATTAACTTGTATTGGAATAATTATTAAATTGTTAATAAACTTGAATGGAATTGAAATCTTTTTCTTGTTAGTCGCAAACTGAAAGCCATTTTGAGACCAACTATTGGAACAATATAAAAAAATGAGAATGGCGGTTGTCTTTAACTTCATTAAAATATTTTAAATTAATTTAATAAAATTTTGATGTTTAAAAAATCATTTTTAACAATAATTACAATAAAAAATTGCAAATTTGCACAACTAAATTTTCAATCATGCCAAAAGTTTCGAACAAAGGAAAACAAATGCCTGAATCACCAATTAGAAAATTGGTACCTTATGCAGATATAGCAAAGAAAAAAGGTCATAAAGTATACCATTTAAATATTGGTCAACCTGATATTAAAACACCTGAAGTTGCATTAAATGCAGTTAAAAATGCAGATATAAAAGTTTTAGAATACAGTCATTCTGCAGGTTTTGAAAGTTACAGAACGAAACTTTCACAATATTACAAATCTCATGGATTACCAATTGACGTTCAAGACATCATTATTACTACTGGTGGTTCAGAAGCGTTATTATTTGCTATGGGAAGCACAATGGATGTTGATGATGAAATTATTATTCCTGAACCTTTTTATGCAAATTATAACGGATTTTCAACTGCATCTGGTGTAAAAGTGGTTCCGGTTATTTCAACTATTGACGATGGATTTGCCTTACCCCCTATTGCTGCTTTTGAGAAATTGATTACATCAAAAACTAAAGCAATTCTTATTTGTAATCCAGGGAACCCAACAGGTTATTTATATTCTAAAGAAGAAATCCTACAATTAGCAGAAATTGTAAAAAAACATGATTTATTTTTAATTGCTGATGAAGTTTATCGTGAGTTTATCTATGATGAAAATGATAAGCACTATTCTGTTATGAATGTTCCTGGAATTGAAGAAAATGCTATTATGATTGATTCTGTTTCAAAACGTTATAGTATGTGTGGAGCAAGAATTGGTTGCATTGTTTCTAAAAATAAAGAGTTGATGGCTACTGCTATGAAGTTTGCGCAAGCTCGTTTGAGTCCTCCAACGTTTGCTCAAATTGCAAGTGAAGCTGCATTAGAAACACCACAGAGTTATTTTACAGAAGTAATTGAAGAGTACAAAGAAAGAAGAGATAAACTTGTTTCTGAATTAAATAAAATTGAAGGCGTAAAAGTGGCTACTCCAAAAGGTGCTTTCTATTGTATTGCTCAATTACCAGTTAAAAATGCGGATGATTTTGCACAATGGTTATTAGAATCTTACGAGAACAATGGAGAAACTGTTATGATTGCTCCTGCTGCCGGATTTTACTCAACTCCAAATGTAGGTCTAAATGAAGTGAGAATCGCTTATGTTTTAAAGAAAGAAGACTTAGTTCGTTCTGTACAAATTTTAAAAGATGCATTAAGAGTTTACAACGCTAAATAATTTATCATAATATTATAAAAAAAAAATACTCCTCAATATTGGAGGGCACTGAAAAACATCGTCTATTTTGATTAGCATTGTTTTTTTGACAATAAAAAACGCTTGTAACAGGATTTTAAACATCTTTTACAAGCGTTTTGCTTTTTCTTTGTAATATTCTGTTTCTTGAAAAAATATTTGGTCTTGATGTAATTCTGATTTTATGGATACTGAATAAGTTTTAGTTTTAGTTCCATCTTTCTAACAACCATTTTTTAAAGGGCTAGATTTGCATTTTTCAACATCAAAATAATATGTGTCTACTTGATTTTCTCCAATATTTTT
>CANGUP010000156.1 GCA_947457105.1 Flavobacteriaceae bacterium | reverse complement strand
TAGCGCATCTTCCCCATTTTCAGCTGCTATGATGACATGATTTAATCCTAAAGTCTTTAGGACTCTATTAAATTTAATTACCTCAATAGCGTCGTCTTCAATAAATAATATTTTTAGTGTTTTTTGCATCCTTAATCGTGTCTGTAGTTGATCAAAAGTAGTATAATTTTTTGACTTGAAACTTTTGATCGTCAAGTGGATTTCTAAAAAGGCAAAGTATTAAGACGCTTATTTCCCTTTTTAACTTTTCCTGGTAAGACCTTTCGAACTGATGCAGTTATTGCTTATAACTTAATGTCCTATGGGTTGAACTCATGAATTGTTTTCATGATTCTTTTAAAACATAGGATAAAAACGATTACCATATTTGTGAGTACAGTTCTTTGTTCATATTTCATCAATCTAAAGAAATCCGTTGCATTTAATTGCTGATAAATTTTGATTTAGAATACAAACCAACGATTAAAGTAATTTTTTTAGTTTTAACTGAAAATCTAGTTCTCTTATGATGTCTTTTTTTACATCATCGTTGAAGTCAAAAATTACTATATTATCCGACATGATACTGCTGATTTGGAACTCAAAAAGCTTCACCGACGTGATAACGAAGAGATTTTTGAAAAGTGTCGCTGATTTCATAAAGAAATGGAAATCTTCAAGACTAATAATCATAAAGAACGCCGCTTCATAATTTTTGCCATTGTCAGGTAGTGTTTTTCTCTTCATGGTGTATGATTCTATCACGAAATGCTTAGAATAGAAGCGTTTTAGCAAGTGATTGAAGGACATATTTTGATCATACACAAATATTTGTTTTTTCATTTAGAGTAATTAAAGTTAGCCGAATTTTTGCAGTATTCAATTTCATACTTTCCTCCGTTGCAATTCTTCTGCTCAACGCTGCGTTACGAGTTACAATTTTTTAGAAGTGAAAGTTTTCTAATAATGATGAATTGTTTTCCGCTCGTGTTCGTTTCTTTCCTATTTGTATTTAAAATACACGAATTCAAACTTATCGATGTTTCTAATCAAAGAATTATTATCTTGCTGCAACAGCTTCATTCATCTCGTTGTTAGTAATCGGGTAGTTATAGTCATCCATGCTCAATACTCTGTTTATTTTGTAAACTACCTGTTGTACGTCTTCAAGTTCAATACTATCGATTTTGAGTTTGATACGACGATTGTTATCAAGCTCCAGGATTAACATATAGTCATACGCTCTATGCGTCAAAGAGAAAATAAGAAACAACGCTGCGGACAGAAAAGAAACTATCCGGACCGGTTCGAAAATCTCATTGATAAAGATGGCAATAGTTGAGCTTAACATCGAACTACATAGTAATATGATATTTAAACTTATATCTCGTTGCTTTAAAATATTCAACTCCCTAACTTGATTCAGGTAATACACATTAATAACACGATTGTTCTTAATGCGGAAATGGTTTTCATTGGACTTGTAGCTAATCTTCATACCTTCTTCCAGTTTAAACGTTATAAAACCTTCAAAGTAAGTCAAGATAAATTCCTTTTCGAATTTATTTCGATAGATGGTTTTATATAAACTTTGAAATGTATATAAATGTAGTTAAACGGATTTTGGCTATTTCGTTTTTTTCTCTTAACGCATTTTTTTCGAGTATCCAAGGTGATTGCTTAAGCTACATCAAATCCCGATTTCTCTCTACGGTCGCAAGCTGGTATTCCTAAATTTATTTTGTTTCAAACTTATATTTCAGCTTTTTTCTATGCACTGAAATGAGATTTTCCTATGCTGATGGTTTTTGCTCAAAACCGTCATGTTTCGGTCAAAAATTTTGTAAAATCAAATTTGCCATTTGTCGATTAAAAGTCGCTGTTGGAATAATTAAATGGTCTGTTGGTCGAAATTTTAAAAACACGGCTTCAGGTATAATCTAACTTTGAGCTTACAAATCGCATAATCTATGAAATTTAACACGCTTTGTAACAACCTGAAAATAGTATTGTTTTTGGTATTCATTGGAGTTTCTGTTATGACTTACGGACAAAATAAGCAATCGGGTACGCAGACAGAAACACCTTACATCAATTTGCAAGAAAAGTCTTCAATAGCATTGGAGGGTAGCCGAGAATAGTTGAAATCTCAACAGATAGTGGGCCGATTTACATTTGTGGGATTGGTTTGTTTTCATAAATGAATAGTCTGGGTAGGTGACTAAATCCCATGAATAAGGTCCACTTTTTTTGTTGAATAAATCTACCTATGCTGCACTAACTAAAATTATCTGTAATTGAAAGTAAATCATTACACGTACTTAAAAATGCCTTCAAAATGGACCATCGAATAGCGCAATTACAAAAGGCAATTGAGCCTTTTCGACAAGAAATTATTAATCATAAAGTATATTCAGAAATCAATGATATTGAAGACCTCAAAATCTTTACGCAATATCATGTTTTTGCGGTGTGGGACTTTATGTCATTGCTCAAAACTTTACAAAACAATTTGACTTGTACCAGTGTTCCTTGGTTTCCGGTTGGGTCCGCAGACACGCGCTTCCTAATTAATGAAATTGTCGTTGGAGAAGAAGCCGATATAGATTTAGATGGCGTGAGAAAAAGTCATTTTGAGTTATACTTGGACAGTATGGAGCAATTCGGAGCTGATACGCTTCAAATGCTTTTGTTTATTGACGAAATGAAGTTTAGTGGAAAATTAGAATCAGCTTATCGAGTGGCGATGGTACCTTTAAAAGCGCGACAGTTTGTAGACTTTACTTTTGATATTATTTCAAGCAAAAAGAACTACTTGCAATCGGCCGTATTCACTTTTGGCAGAGAAGATTTGATTCCTGATATGTTTGTTTCAGTGATCAACACGATGCACAAGAACTTCCCTAATGAGATTTCAAAATTTAAGTATTACATCGAAAGGCATATAGAAGTTGATGGCGGTCACCATAGCCATCTTGCGCTGCAGATGACAGCAAATCTTTGCGGTAGTAACGAACAATTGTGGCTCGAGGCTGAGGAAGCTGTAATTCAATCTTTAAAACGAAGGATAGGGTTATGGGATGGTATTTATGAGCACATCTTAAAAAATCGCTAAAAGTAAACGCTTTGATTTGATAGCGTTGGCAATATGGAAAGGCTTCACTTCGATAAAACAAATAGTATAATAGTGGCTTAGGATAAAAATAGTGGAGGCTTCAAATTAAATTGAATCTAGTATAAATAAATTAAATCTTTAAATCAATGAAAAAAACAGCAAAAGTAATAGTGCCAATTTTCATTTTAGTACTGTTTATTTGTAGTTTCAACACCAAAGGACCAAATTCTGAATACTCATCATCTAATTCCAGTGATCAATTGCACTTCTCGTTTAAAACGCCTGACTGGAATGGGTATGTCCCTTGCAAGTTAGATTTTGCTGCTATCGCATTGAATGATAGCACCAACATAATTGCATTTGATTCTGCTTCTACCAATGCGTCATTGTGTTTTTCATATCCAAAAGACAGTTCTGAGATTGTTAAAAATCGAGAACTAAAAAGATATAAAATTAAGAGCCATTTCGAAAATAATGCCCCTTTTCAATTTTCTCTAAAATTACCTTGCAATAAAAATAGCTTGGACGACCTGACTAAAAGATTGATCAGCAATGCGGGTTTTTCCGCTACAGAATATAACGAAGTTTCCGAAGTGAAATATCTGACAAGTGAACCTAACTACGCAGTTTTTAGAGTTAAGTGTAATTATAAACTAAATGCAAGGATTATTGCAACACCAAAATTGAGTAAGCCGGTGTCTGGAACTTTTACTTTTTTGGTTCGGACTTCCAGAAAATAACTACTATCAGAAAATAACTGCTCCTTCTTTATCTCTTTGGGCTCTATTCTATTGATCTTTCAATAAGGGGAAAATATGCCTAATGGGGTAATTAAGACCTATTTTAGACATGATTTCTTTCAGTAATTTATTGACGTTAACGGAGCGATCTAATTAGCGTTTTTGTAAAATGACTGACAAAGTTATATCGGAAAGTCTAAAAGCTCTTAAAAAGGTCGTAAATGCAACTTTAGCTAGAGTAAATGCCTGCAATGAACAAAGTTCTGCTTCGAGACAAAAGCGTTAGCGATCTAGCATAGCGATACTCTAAACAAAAAAAACGCACTCGTATCGAAGTGCGTTTTGTTTTACCTGATTACCACTGGCAATCCTCCTTTTAATTTCAAATGTGACCACGATGGGGACAAAACCCTTATTTTTATTTACATTTTGTTATTCTTTAATGCCTTATAAATAAAGGTTTAACATTATTAAATGAATAACTAAGTACAAATAAACACATTTAAGAACGAGTTTGGTTGAGTAAATGTTAAGTAGATTATTTTTTACTTAACTTTGCTATAAACTAAGAATTAGTCAAAATTATGGCAACTTTAAAATATCTTTTACAAAGCAAAAGTGAAAATTCTCAAATTTACATCCGTTACTCTATTAATAGAAATAAAGTATTGTGGAGAAAGTCGGGTTTTATAATTGATGCAAAATATTGGAGTGATTCACTTTCACTGCCGTTACAAAAAACAGATTCTCTAAAGAATTTAAAGTCAAAATTAGATAAATTAACCGTTTTTATTAATGAAGCTTATAATGATGCAATTGGAAAAGGTGTTGAAATAACTGGCGAATGGTTACAGCTTCAAATCGATTTATTTAATAATAAAGCTCCAGTTATTGAATTAGATGTTTTGACCAATTATATTCAAAAATTTATAGATGAAGCACCTTACAAACAAAATCAAAAAAAAGAACTTGGATTAAGTAAAGGACGAATTCAAAATTTAAAACTTTTTAAAAACACCGTGGTAAAATATGAAAATGAAGTATTAAAAGGTAAAAGTTTGTTTGTAAAAAACATTGATTTACAATTTATAGAAAAATATAAAATGTGGATGTTTAGTAAAGGATATTCAACTAATTATGTTGGTAAAAATATTGCTAATTTTAGAACTATTTGTCGTGATGCTTTTAAAAATGACGTTGAAACATCCACGCAAGTTAAAAATTTTAAAGGCATTTCTGAAAGTAAAGAACCTGAGGATATTGTCTTCTTGACTGAACAAGAACAAGAATTAATAAAAATGGCAACGCTTCATAGAGAAGCTCTTATAAATGCTAGAAAATGGTTGCTGTTGGGTTGTTTAATTGGACAACGTGGTGGTGATTTATTAAGTATTACAAGCAATCAAATTAAAGATTTTGGGAATATTAAAATTATAGAGTTAAAACAAAAAAAGACAGGAAAACTTGTAGCAATTCCACTATTTCCTGGTGCGATTGAAATAGTTGAAAGTGGAATGCCTTATAAAATTTCTTTGGCTCGTTTTAATGAATACATTAAAGATGTATGCAAAGAAGCAAACATCAATACTCCCACAAAATGGAGAAAAAAGCAAAAGCAAGGAAAACCTAGTATTAAGATTACAAGCCCGAAATATGAAGCAATAAGTAGTCATGTTTGCAGGCGTTCATTTGCTACGAATTTTTATGGACATTTTCCAACTCCAATGCTAATGAATATTACTGCACATGGTACTGAAAAAATGTTTTTATTATACATAGGAAAAACAACTTATGATAATGCTTATCAAATGTTAGAATATTTCGGTAAATTAAATAAATAGCGACTTATGACAGAACTTGAATTAACAGATTTTTTTGATAATTATGAGTATCAATCTCATTTTTTAACTACAAAAAAAATATACGAGCTAACAAATAACCTCGATTTATATTTATTAAAAGCTTTGCGACAAGAATTTAGAAGGTATTATCTG
>CANGUP010000155.1 GCA_947457105.1 Flavobacteriaceae bacterium | reverse complement strand
TGGTTTACTTTGCCTATGTTGAGTCGTTTCAACTACGGTTCTACTTACATGATTGAAGTAGCGGTTAAAACCACTGCGGGTTATTCTGCTTACGGTTCTGCTTGTACAGTAACTACTCCTTCAGCACCAACCTTGGTTCAGTGCGGACAAGTAATACTTGCCAATTCTACGGTAGTTAGAACAACACCATTGAATAGTGTTACGCAATACAGATTCCAATTGACTAAAGTGTCTGACCAATCAGCCGTATTATTTGATAGAAATTTGAATTGGTTTACCTTTAGAACAAATGTTCCAGGATATACACCAAATGCAGAATATTCTGTACGTATAGCGGTTATGACAGCAGGAACATGGTCCGCATTTGGAGATGCATGTATTATTACCTCTCCGGCGGCAATTGCTAGAGTGAATGATGTTGCAGCAAATGAATTTACAGTTGAGGCTTATCCAAATCCATTCACAGATAGTTTCAAACTTAACGTAACGACAGCAAATGATGAAAATGTCGAGTACAAAGTTTATGATATGTTAGGTAAACTAATCGAAACAAAACAGGTAAGTGAAACGGATGTAAATATGCAAGAACTAGGTACAAACTACCCAGCTGGTGTATACAATATTATTGTGACACAAGGCGAAGTTTCGAAAACCTTGCGTGTGATAAAAAGATAAGTAGCTTTTATTAAATTAGTTCTTAAATACAAAATCCTTCTCATTCAATTGAGAAGGATTTTTTATTTACCTGTGATTAAACGAAACGTATTAAAACTTAAATCATAATATAATATCTTATATTTGCCCTTATAAGCTTACAAAACGATCAAATCGGTAAAGAATATATGAAATACCAGAATGAAAAATTTACGTATTTTTTATACACTATATTTTTTGTGTTTTTTTCGAATGCAATTCATTCACAATCGTTATTAAATAAGCAATTTCTCTCCAACGACATTGAGCATTTACTCAATTCCAAGCCAGACCAGGCTTTAAAAATTGCCCAACATTTACTGAGTAAGACAAATATTACCAATAATGAAAAGGCAAAAATTAATTTTTTAATTTCTAAAACATACAAAGTAAAAGGGGATTACAGTAGTGCCTTGACCTTTTTGTATGAAGAAAAAAATTATGATTCGTATTTATCTCAAGAAGAAAAAATCAATATTGAAATTGAAAAGATTCGATTACTAAGAGAATTGTCATTAAATAAAGAAGCAAGAATGACTCTTCAAAGTTTAGAAGATAATTTTTCATCATGTTCAAATGAAATAGTAAGATCCTATTTGAAAGCAGCCATTACTCTTGAAAGAGCACAATTTTTATTAAATGAAGGACAGTTAAATAAAGGAATCACTTTGTTGAATAAACAAATTAATGATTCGGAAAATGTCTTTAAAACCCATCAGGATTTACAGTCATACTATTCCATTACTTTAGCACAATTTTATTTACAGAAAAAAGATTTTAACCAGGCGCAAAATCTATTTAAAGAGGTAATTGCCGTTACACAAAAGCAAAAAGACACCCCCATTTTTGTAAAAATTGATGCTTTATTAGGAATGGCAAATGTTTTTTTTCTGAAGCAAGAACACCTCAAAGCGGCCGCTATTTATAACGAAGCCTTGATGGTATCTCAAACACTCAATAATGTGTTTTTGAAAGAGAAAATTATAGCTCAACAGAATGTGAATTATCTGGCATTAAAGGACACGTCCAATTATCAATTAACTAATATTACGTCAATTGAAAATCAACTTAAAGCTGAAATTTTAGAACAGGAAGCAATTAATACGGCTTATAATCTTGTGGCCGAAAAATACAATGACCATTTGATAGAGCAGAAGGCATACTATTATAGAATTTTATATATTGCTTTGGGTGTCTTTTCAGTAATTATTTTATCCTTTGTTTTTTATTGTTGGAAACTAATCCAAACTAAAATCCATCTCAATGAAATAATTAAATACATCGAAATTACAAGAAGTAATTTTATAGGGCAAGTCTATCAGAAAAAGCAAGAAACTAAAAAAAATGTAATTCTAAAAGAAACCGAAGAACTCATATTAAACAAATTAAAACGATTTGAAAATTCAAAACGATTTAACAATAAAGACATTTCACTTTCGGTTTTAGCAGGGCAATTTGACACAAACACGAAGTACCTTTCAGAGATTATAAATTCTCATTACAACATGAATTTTAATACGTATATCAATAAATTACGTATTAATTATATTGTAGAAAAACTAAAAAATGACCCAAATTTCATGAATTATAAGATTAGCTATTTGGCGGACAGTTGTGGTTTTTCTTCCCATAGTAATTTTGCAACGGTTTTTAAATCTATTACCGGTATTTCTCCTGTAAAGTTTATTGAGTTATTGAATAATGAAAATGAAAATAAGTTGATTTCATGATGAGGATTAAAATAAATAGGAATTATTTCATTTTTGTTTATAGTATACTATTAACACATTTCATGTATGCACAAAGCTATAAAAACTGTGATAGTATTGTTAATGGTGCAACGAATGAGATTTATTCTAATCCAGACAAGGCCATTAAAATTGGAGAATCAATTGTAAATGAATCAGGTAAAAATATTGATTGTAAAATAAAAGGATACAAGTTGATTTGTAATGCTTATTCCTCAAAGAGGAACTACGAAAAAGCGTTAGAAAATTTAAACAAAGCAACTGAATTACTGAGATTGTCAAACAATGCATTATTAAAAATAGATATTTTAAATAAGCAAGGAATTATTTATCATCAGTTAAAAATATATGATAAAGCCATTCAATGTTTAGACCAAGCTGAACAGTTTATTTTAGATTATCCTATCAAGGATTCAATACACAATGATCTTGGTAAGAATTTTATTGCAAGAGGATTTATTTATAAGGAGGAATTCAATTGTGATATCGCCATTGACTTTTTTGACAGAGGAATTTCAGAATTGTTAAAAGAAAAAACAAAACCTGCTTATAGCATCATTAGTATAGCAAAATACAACAAGGGGAATTGTTATATTTTATTGTCAAATAACCAACTGGCCATTGAAAATTTTAATCAATCTTATTTGGCCGCTAAGATGGTAGATGCAAAAAGTTTGCAAGCCTTTGCAAACAAAGGAATAGCACAAGTGTATACTTTAGAAGGTGATTATAGTGGTGCAATCACTAAATTGAATGAGGCATTATTGTTGTCAGACGATGTGCAAGATTTAATTTTGAATCAGGAAATATATAAAGGATTGTCTGAAAATTATTTAGCAACCAGTGAATGGGAAAAGTTCAATATATACCATTCAAAATACCTAAACATTCAAAAATTAATAAAGGAAAGTGAACGTAAATCTATTAGTGAATCGCTTGATTTGAAAAACACAGAGATAACCAAAACGCTTACTGAGGAAACTTCAAGAGTGTACATTTACCTTTTATCTTCCTTTATTGGGCTATTAATTCTTCTTCTTTTCTTCTCTATTTTAATTAAAAAGAAAAGAAATGAAATCATTTTAATTAAAAATGAAATCAATTTATTGCAAGTAAAAAAGATGAAATAAACCAACATCATTTTTATAAAATCCTCTTGAATACTTCTTTATTTCCTTTCTAATTTACTGAATTTACAAAGCATTTACATTTAATAATAGTAGATGATGTCTTACTTTAGCGTTCAAATTGGGTAAATCAAAATTATTTAATGTTAAATTATTATTTATTAAGCATTTAGGATTATTCGTAGTCATGAATTAAACCTATTTTATTAATTTCAAATTCCTTTTTCATTACATTAATTGTTCTTTTTTAACGATAGTATATTATTTCAAACAAATAGTAAAGTTATATATCGTTTTTTTAAAAATCATACTAAAAAAATCATAATGAATAAAAGTCAACTCTTGTTTAGGACCAAATTTGTCAACGCCATGAACGATATTTTTACTAGAATACCTTTTGTTTTTCATTTTTTGTTGGCTAAAGCCAAATTTCAACTTGTTGCTTTATTATTTTTCCTGACAACTTCCCATTTTGGTTACGCTCAGCTGGCTACCGAAAATTTTAATGCCGGAATTCCTGCAACCTGGGCCGTAACAAGTAACTTGACGGTTACGAATAATTGGGTGTACACTCCAACTGGAGGACTCAGTTCATCGGGTGGAGCAACAGTTGATCCTGCGTCAAATAATACGGTTGGTACTAGTGCAGAATATTATTTAATATCACCACAATTTATTACGCCTACCAATGGTGAAATTAGATTCTTTAATAAACAAGGAAGTTTTAGTAACAGAGGAACTACTTATGAGTTGAGAATATCTACTGCGAATCAACCTGACATTAGTAGTTTTAATGTTGTTTTACAATCTTGGAATGAAACCAATATTAATGTTTCTGCTACATCTTGGGAAGAAAAAATAATTCCAATCCCAACTATTCCAGCTGGGATTCCAGTTTTTGTTGCTTTGGTTGCTAGAACAAATCAAACAGGTGTTCCATCAACAGCTGGAGATAAATGGTTTGTTGATAATGTAAGGGTAATAACTTCCTGTGAGCCAGTTTCTGGCATTACCACTACGTTAACCTCTGATTCTGCGGTAATCAATTGGACACACCCTAGTGCAACAAACTTTGGAGTTGAAGTTGTTGCGTCTGGAGCGGGTCATGGCACCACTGGAATACCTGTCGTTGGTACAACATATACAGCAAGTGGTTTACTTGCAGATACGACTTATGATTTTTATATCATAACGAATTGTGACCCTCAAACTCCAAGTACGTGGGCTGGACCTTTTTCTTTTACAACACTTCAGGTTGGTTTATCTTGCGGTGTTCCAATTGTAATTCCTTCGGATGTTTCTACTACGCCATATATTTTAAATTCAAACCTAAATCAATTTTATTCATCGGATCATCCAGAATTAACTACAGTTGGAAGCAATTGTTTTCCTCCAGAGCAATTTGCGTATAACCAATTGTTAGGTAACCGTATCTTTTTTAATTACACCCCAACTACTTCTGGGTTAATTGATATAAGACAAGCCGTATCTGTTATTTCAGGTGGAGGACCAGATGCTTGTTATAATGCACTTTCTAGTGTAATGGTATATAATAGTTGTGCAGATGTAGGAGGAAGTTGTTTAGCAGCTATAACAACAGTTAGTAACAATACTACAAATCAAATTTCTAATTTTTATGTAGAAGAAGGACATACCTATGTAATTGTAATGTCATCTCCCTATCAACATACCAATCCGGGTGCCAGTCTTTGTTTTACTTTTACAGTAAGCGGTTCAAGTTGTCCAGCTCCTGCAACTACAGGAACAACATATAACAATTTAACACAAACAAGTGCTGATTTTTCTTGGAGTAATGTTGCCAATTTAGTTAGTTCTTGGCAATATGTCGTATTGCCAGTATCTTCTGGAGCGCCTACAACTTCAACCATTTTAACAAATACAGTTACTAATCTTAATAATCCTGCAACGGGTTTAATCCCTGCTACAGATTATAATTTATATGTACGTTCGGTTTGTAACGGAACTCCAGGTCCATGGGCAGCAGCAGTTCCATTTACTACGCCATGTAACGTATTTTCAACACCATATTATACTGGTTTTAATCCAACTGACCCTACAATTGATTGCTGGTCACAATTAAATTTGAATAACGATTTGCAGTTTTTTACTTTCGGGAATAATGCTTTTAGTGAGCCAGTTGCTAAATGCCGTACACAAAATTCAAATGATATATTGGTATCACCACAATTTCATTTTGATGGAGTAACTCAAAAAAGATTACGATTCAAAATTAATAACTATGGCAATTGGGGCCTTATTGTTAATGACCCAACTGGTGGACGATGTACTTTTGAGGTAAGGCTTTCTACTACGGGTG
>CANGUP010000154.1 GCA_947457105.1 Flavobacteriaceae bacterium | reverse complement strand
AATTTTCTAAAATTCCAGCTAAAACTCTTGGTAACGCTAAAGAACTTCCGTTCAACGTATGGGCCAATTGGTTTTTTCCGTCTTTATCTTTAAATCTTAATTTCAAACGATTCGCTTGAAAAGTTTCAAAATTAGAAACCGATGAAATTTCCAACCATCTGTCTTGAGCCGTTGAAAACACTTCAAAATCGTAAGTTAATGCAGAAGCAAAACTCATATCACCACCACAAAGGCGTAAAATTCTATAAGGCAATTTCAATTCACGCATAATATCTTTTACGTGCTCTACCATTTCATCTAATGCTTCATAAGATTTCTCTGGATGTTCAACACGTACTATTTCAACTTTATCAAATTGATGTAAACGATTCAATCCACGAACATGTGCGCCATAAGAACCTGCTTCTCTACGGAAACATGGTGTATAACCTGTACATTTTACTGGTAATTCGTTTTCAGATAAAATTACATCTCTAAAAATATTAGTTACTGGAACTTCTGCTGTAGGAATTAAATACAAATCATCTGTAGCATCATGATACATTTGACCATCTTTATCAGGCAATTGTCCAGTTCCATATGCAGACGCTTCGTTTACTAAATGAGGCACTTGATATTCAAGATAACCAGCATCAGTATTTTTATCTAAAAAATAAGTTATTAAAGCACGTTGCAATTTTGCTCCTTTTCCTTTATAAACAGGAAATCCTGCACCTGTAATCTTATTTCCTAATTCAAAATCGATGATATCATATTTTTTTACTAATTCCCAATGTGGTAAAGCACCTTCATGCAATTTTGGGACATCACCTTCTTCAAAAACATTTAAGTTTTCTTCTGGAGTTTTTCCTTCAGGAACAATAGCTGCTGGTAGATTAGGTAATAAATATAGTTTCTGAGTAATTTCATTAGCTAAAGCGTCAACTTTTTCTGATAATTCTTTTCCAAGCTCTCTCAGTTGAACCGTTTTTTGCTTCAAAATTTCAGCTTTCGATTTCTCACCATTCTTCATCATTTCACCAATATCTTTAGATAATTTATTGGATTCGGCAAGAGTGTTTTCTAAATTGGCTTGAGAACTTCTTCTCAAATCATCAGTTTGAACAATTTCTTCTACTATGGCTTTGGCATCCATGTGTTTTTTGGCTAAAGCTTTAACAACTTTCTCTTGGTTTTCTCTAATAAATGCTATCTGTAACATGACTTAAATTTTATAAGATTAGCTTTCGCTCAGTTCGCCTTTTTGGCTCGGCTGCAAATTTATGAAATTGATTTCTATTAAATGAACATTATAGAAAAGTTTACGATTTTACTTTTATCGATTACAATTTCTAAATCACTGCACTAATTTTAATTGCATACGCCAAGTTTTAACAAAATAAATTCATAAAAAAATTATAAAAAAGCAGACATATATAACATTAGTACTAAAAAGTAAAGTGAAAACCTTACTTTTGCTTTTTTATAAAAAATACATTTATTAATGATACAAGTTGCACAAATTATTTTTATCCTTTCAGTATTAGTTATACTTCACGAGTTCGGTCACTACATTGCTGCAAAAATTTTTAAAGTAAGAGTTGAAAAATTCTACCTTTTTATGGATGCTGGTTTTTCCCTTGTAAAGAAAAAAATTGGAGAGACAGAATGGGGAATTGGTTGGCTACCTATTGGTGGCTATGTTAAACTTTCAGGAATGATTGATGAAAGCATGGACACTGAACAAATGAAACAACCAGCACAACCATGGGAATTTCGTTCGAAACCTGCTTGGCAACGTTTAATTATTATGTTGGGAGGAATATTTGTAAACATTGTTTTGGCGATAACAATTTATACTATTATGTTTTCTACTGTTGGACAGAAATACATAGCAACTGATGTGGTCCAAAAAAATGGATTAAGTTTTAGCCAAGTAGGAAAAGATGTAGGCTTTAAAAATGGAGACAAAATTGTTTCCGTTGACGGCGAACTAGTTCAAAACAAATTTAACAGATTAATTATTGACGTTCTTTTAAGTGATAAATTAATTGTAAATCGCGACGGACAAAACAAAGAAATTACTTTATCAGATGAAGATAAAGCAAAAATATTAGGTGCAGAAGGCAAAAACTTTATGGCTTCAAGAATTGAAGGATTCAAAATCGATTCTATTTTACCAAAATCAGGAGCGTTCAATGCAGGTTTAAAAGTAAACGACCAAATTATTTCAGTTAACAATAAAGAATTTAAATATTTTGACGAATTCTCGGAACTAATTTCTAATAAACCTAATGATTCAATTGCCCTAAAGGTTCAAAGAGAAAATCAAATTATAAACCTTAAAGCTAAACTTGATAAAAACAGTAAATTAGGTTTTCTACCAGGTTTAAGTCTTACCACTAACAAAGAAAAATTTGAAGTAGTTAACAAACTTTCATTTAGCAGTGCACTACCACAAGCTATGAAAGAATCATGGGAATTACTTGTTTATAATGTTAAACAATTCAAACTAATCTTAAAACCAAAAACTCAAGCTTACAAACAAGTAAAAAGTCCAATTGGTATTGCAAGAATGTTACCAGATGAATGGAATTGGGAATTCATTTGGAGTTTTACAGCACTTTTTTCAATTGGTTTAGCCTTCATGAACCTACTTCCAATTCCAGGATTAGATGGAGGTCATGCTCTTTTCACTATTGTAGAAATGATAACCGGTAAAACTTTAAACGAAAAAACAGCAGGTTACGTTCAAACCTTTGGAATGATTATCTTACTGACTTTAATGGCTTTAACTTTCGGAAAAGATATTTACCAATTAGTGATGGATAAATTTTTTGCAAATCATTAAAAAAAATTAAAAAATAATTTGCTTAAAATAAAAAACACCCTATATTTGCAACCGCTTAACAGATAAACTATCTGCACTAAAAATAGAAAAGTAATAGAAAAGTTCTTATAAAGTTAAAAATATACAGTTTCCTCCTTAGCTCAGTTGGTTAGAGCATCTGACTGTTAATCAGAGGGTCCTTGGTTCGAGCCCAAGAGGGGGAGCTACTAAAGAAAAGACTTCACAGAGATGTGAGGTCTTTTTTGTTTTTTATTTGCATCCAATTTGCATCTGCGTAAGCAATATTTTTTTTAATATTATTATAATATTTGCTTTCTTATTTAATAGCTGAACTTCAAATTAAGATTCCTCATATTTAATCTATCTGAATAATAGAAATATTAATTACAATGTATATTTTCAAATTCTTACAATAACTAATTCTCACTAATATAGAAAAAATAATTGTCTATTTTTTTCTATATTAGCATCGTGAAATAGAATCACGAAATATAACTAATAGCGTTTTGCTATATTTCTTGTCTTGAAAACCGACCAAGTATTAAAAGGAACAAGGAAGTATTGTAAGTCGCCTCAGTCGAGGCGTAGACTTTGCATATACTTTGTTCCAAGTTCTTGGTCGGACTTTCAAGGCAAGTGTATCGTAATTGTTCTACGCCTTTAGTTTTCAAAAAACAATTAAACCTCATTAGGACTTGGGGATAAAAAAATTATGAAAACTATTTTTAAAAGATTATCTATTCTTATTGTCGTTGTGTTATTTTTTAGTTGCTCTTCGGATTCTGGAGATACACCTTGCGTACCAATTTCGTGTTTAAATGGTGGAACTTCAAGAGCAGATTGTGGATGTGATTGTCCACAAGGATTCACTGGAAGTGATTGTAGCACACAAGTAACACCAACACAAGTGAAGATTACAAAGATTAGAGTTAAAAAATTCCCTTCAGCGAAACCAAATGGAAATTGGTGGGATACATTTCCAAATAGTGACGCAGATATTTATGTTACTATTCAAAACTCAAATTTAAATGTTATCTATAATCACCCAACAGTTTTCACTGACGCAGAAATTATTGGCTCAAATTTTTATGATTTTATTCCAGCTTCTCCTTTAATAATAACTAATGTAAATAGTCAATATCTCGTAAATCTATATGACTATGATGGAGTTTTAAATGACACAAACAATGATTTTATAGGTTTTGCTGGAATAACACTATATTCTCTTAGTCAAACAGGTTTTCCATCTACAAAAACTCTGACTGGGCTTTCTGGACTGTTAGAATTTGAATTAACACTATCTTATGTTTGGTAATAATCTTAAAAGTGCAATTTTAAGTAATTGCACTTTTCTTATTTAATAAATAACAATTATGAAAACAAAATTACTCTTATTTACAATGCTATTAGGAACTTTAATGATTTCAAATGCACAAGAAAATAAATTTCAATCAAAATCTCGTCCATTAGATTTTGAATATTTATCAGCTCCAGATTCTTTAGGTATTAGACATCAATTAAAAACCCCTAACACAAATAATAGAAACAGTTTGACTGGTGATATAAAAATACCATATCCAATAATCTTTATCCACGGATTAGATTCTGATGCAAATGTTTGGAACTCAACAACTGATTTTATGGATGCAAATTTTAATTTTACTTTCGGTGGAAGACTTGATTTTAATTTAAATAATGATAATGATAATAGTACATCAAACAAATTATTTTATCCTCTGAACGGTGCTGATATTGCACAATGGGGCTCAATGGTACTCGTAAATGGGGATTATTATTTTTTAAATTTTGCTGTTGGAAGCGATGGAAGTTATGCACCCTCTAATTTATCATTTTCAAATGTATTAAGTAATGAAGCCGCTATCGCAAAACAAGGTGCGGCTTTATCAAGAGCAATTCAACAAGTTATGAATATTACAGGAAGAGATAAAGTTATTTTATTTGGTCACAGTATGGGTGGTTTAGCTGCAAGAGAATATCTTCAAAATCCATCAAATTGGACAGAACCAAATATTAATCATCACGTTGCAAAATTAATTACTACTGGAACTCCACACGGAGGATATACGGGGTCAAACTTTTTTCTTGCTACTGGCATTAATTCTTCTTCTGAAGCATACAGAGATTTAAGGACGGAATATTCAAATTCAAATTCAGGTGTCTTTTTATTTGGAGGAATTGAAAGTACTTTAAATATTGGGTCAAGTTATCACAATAACGATATAAACTGCAATGGAATTAATAATGACGGAATTGATATTCAAGGATTAAATGAAAAAGATTTACCAACTAATACTGTCGACTTTGCTTATATAATGGGTAATTGTACTGGTTGTGTGATTTCCCAAGGTTCAATACTTGGTGATGGAGTTGTTAGACTTGTTAATGCTAATTTGAGTAATTTTCGGACGTTACCGAGCCCTAAAAATGAATTTATTTATACTGCAAGTGCAGTATTTGAAATTCATAGTGATTTACCACAACAAACATATGAAAATATGCAAGGTTTAGACGAACCTAATGAATACAACCTTGCTTATGGAGTTGAATTAGGTAAAATATACAAAGGTTTTATTACAGTTCAACCAGTTGGAGGTTACCCTTATGATTGGGATGACTATAAATTTGTAATTCAAGGAAATGGAAATCAAATATTAACTATTTCAAATTCATCTACAAATAGTTTAGGAGTTAGAGTATATAATTCTGCCCTACAATTACAAGGGCAAGTTTATACAGCACCCAATGGAATAAGTCAATTTTCTTTTCCTTTAACCGCTGGGCAGTATTTTTTAGAAATTAATGGAGTACCAACAAGCACAAGCTACCTTAATCCTTATACTTTTACTTTATCTTCCACACTTTCGAACCCAGATTTCACTTCTGCCGATTCATTAAAAATATATCCAAACCCAACATCTTCAAAGGTGAATTTCGATAACTCAATCGAGAAGTTTGAAACAGCAACTATAATCAATTATTTGGGACAAATTGTAGATGAGGTACAATTCAATTTATTTGATGTAAATCAAGAGGTAGATTTGAGTTCTTATAACGCTGGTATTTATATATTAAAATTCAAAAAAGAACAATTTTTTAAATCAGTAAAAATAATTAAACAATAAATTATGAAAAAAAAACTATTATTTTCAGTATTAATTATCAATATTT
>CANGUP010000153.1 GCA_947457105.1 Flavobacteriaceae bacterium | reverse complement strand
CGATAACGATTATTAAAGTTGTAACCATCAAATTTATCCCAGATTCTCTCACCTGTTAAACCGTCTTCACCACCATGGCCTAAATAATTAAAAACTAATGCTCCTTTTTCAAAAGCGTTTATGATATCTTCATTAGCTTGAGGATATCGATCACCACCAGCAGAAGTTTGTTGTTGATAAGCATCTAACAATATCTTTTTGAAATTTATGAATGGCTTTTGGGTATTAATAACATCTGTTAAATTATTTTGTTTTTCTTGAAGTGAAACATCCGAGAATTTATCAGAATCATCAGATATAGCAACATAGTTATTCCTCCAACTACCATATGATTTTATATCATGATACTCAATAACTTTATTTACCATTTCTTCTGCTTGTTGTACTGATGAAACTAACATTCTCCCAACTGCAATATCTGCACCAAAAGAATATAATGGATCGCCTTCGTTTGTATCCATTAGTGCAAAAAAGTCATCTGAAGCAAAAGACAATTCTCCAGAATAATAACTATTTGTAGCATGATAAATTGGCACTACGTTTGTATTGTTTGGAATTCTATCTTTAAAGTCAAACGAAGCATCACCAAACAAATTCAAATATTTAACTCTTTGACTTGGTGAAGAAGCATTATGATATACATATTTTACAAAATTTCTTATAGCTCCAATATCTTGTTTTCCACCGCCAAACTCTTGATAAATATTATCTAGATTTACTACTTTAACATTCAAATTAGAATAACTTCTATGAAAGTTAGCTAATTTTTCTGCTTGTGCATTTATTGATCTTGGTGTAATGATAAGGTAATCTATGTCTTCAAAATTTCCTTGTGCATTATTAAATATTGTACCTTTTAAATCTTGATTTGTTACCGATGTATTACTTTCTTTAAGTGGAGTATATAAATCTGATTCATCTATAGCTATATATTTTTTTTCAACACCTAAAATAGATTTGAAAGAAAAACTACTTTGATTTGGATTTTTAACAGAAATAACATTATAAATATCGGTAATATCCCATATTTGAGAAATTCCAGTTGCATTTGAAATCTGATATTGTGCAACACCAGTTTGCAGCTGTGCATCATTGTATGTAAATCTAAATTGTTTGCCAAAACCCGTTAAATTACTCTTACACGAAATACTTATATAATCTAAGTAACCTTTAGAAGTTGGAACACCATTATTATTATAGGTGAGTTTAACATTAAAATTTGTTGCTCCTGGCACATTGGAAACTAAAGAACCGTGAGAAGCTTCTGTTCCAGAATTCAAATCAACTTCTGGCAAATTTATTGTTCCAATATTTAGTGCGTTTACTGCTATTGAAAATGAGGTATCGACGAAAGAATTTCCACCTGCATGAATAGTTACCCTTGCTGGAGAACCTGTAACAATGTTCGGAAAGTTAAAATCGAATGTTTGCTCGTCTTCTATATTGAAGTTTTCACCAAACCAAACCCTGCCTAACCTACCAATATTAGTCAAATCAACCTCATGAAATTGATAATCATCAAACGTGGTCAAATTTAAAGTGGACCCAGCCGAAGGTTGAGGCATTAAGCCTATCCTTTTCCCATCAGCTCCAACAACATTTACGTAATAATAAGACCTATCAGAATATAAATTTAAATTTGTTTCATTTTCTTGACTCCAATTATCAATACCTTCAGCATAAAACAAAACATAATCATCATTGTCAAAAGAACCATCTTGTTCTCCAATAACTTGAATAGCATTTTCCTCTAAATCATCAGGATAATATTGATCATTTGACAAAGGAAGCATTCTCCCACCATTTCCATAAATCTTAATTTTAGTTGGATTTACAGAATTCATATCAAATCCCAAACTAGAAAGAAACGACTTAGATAATTTGTAGATACCAGATTTTTCAACATAAAAACGACTCCATTTACCACTAGATAAAACAGAATTAGTTATATTATATTGATTTTGAGGATAATAAGTTTTATTAGAGATTGAAGAATTGTTGAATGTATAAGTAAACGATTTTACCTTTTTATAACCAATTCCATCTTTAATAATTGGATAAAATTGTAAGACAACATATTTTTTATCTCGAGCGATAACATTTTTCAATGAAGCTGAAATAGAATTTTTAATGTTTTCTTTCTTTAAATCTCCTAATTGACTCTCTAGAATTACTTCATAGACAATATCGGAAATCATCAAAGAACTTTCATCAATTAAATCACTAATTTCTACTTTACTTGTGAAAACAATTTCTTTCTTGGCAAAATCAAAATTATAACTATCTGTATTAAAAACAGGAACATTAACTTTATATTCACCAAACGAATAATTAGTTTTATCAATCCAATCGACAGTTATATTTTTACTTTGCTGTGCAAAAACTAAAACACCACTAAATAGAAATAAATAAAAATAAATCTTTTTCATAGTAAATATTAACGCAATTATTTTTCAAATATTACTGAATGTAAAAATAAAATTAATATTTGACATACAATAATAAACACAAGTTAACGTTAATAAATAGTTGAACAAAAAATAATTTTTACTATTATCAAAAAAGATGTTGCAATTTCAAGGTTAATTCTTATATTGCGCCTCGAAAATTTATTACCTACTAAGAGTATGAAAGTAAACAAATTTATGGCAATCAGGTTGTTAATTGTACTAGCATTAATGGCTAGTGTATCAAGTTGTAGCAAAAAATCAAATTCTAAAGGCGGATCTAAAGCTACAGGATGGAAAATTAACGACAAAAAAGGTGGATTTCAGTATGCTTCTAATTTTAAAAAGCAAGCAACTGGACCAGGATTAGTGTTAGTTGAAGGAGGAACATTTACTATGGGAAAAGTTCAAGATGATCCAATGCATGATTGGAACAACACACCAAATCAACAACACGTTCAATCTTTTTATATGGATGAAACTGAAGTAACCAACTTGATGTACATGGAATATCTTGATTGGTTAAAAAGAGTATTTCCTCCTGAAGAAGACAATTATAAAAATATATATGAAGGAGCTTCACCTGATACTTTAGTTTGGAGAAATAGATTAGGTTATAACGAAACCATGACAAACAACTACTTAAGACATCCCGCATATGCTGAATATCCTGTAGTTGGTGTAAACTGGATTCAAGCAACTGAATTTGCAAAATGGAGAACAAATAGAGTAAATGAATCTATTTTAGAACAACAAAGATTTTTGAAAAAAGATTCTAAAGTAGTTGATGTAAAAGCAGATGCTACATTTGACACAGAAACTTATCTTGCAGCTCCTACTAAAACTTATGGTGGAAATCAAGATATTGTTTTACAAAAAGGACAAAAAGGTGGTGCTAAAAACAATGGTGCTGCTGGTGCTGGTGGTGGAACTGCTAATGCAAATGGAAATAGTGGTGCTAAAAATGTTTACGCACAAAGAACTTCGGGTTTAATTTTACCAGAGTACAGACTACCAACAGAAGCAGAATGGGAATATGCTGCAGCTGCAGATGTAGGTCAAAGAGAATACAATATATATAAAGGTCAAAAGAAATACCCTTGGTCTGGAAGTTATACTCGTTCTGGAAAAAGACAAATTAAAGGTGACCAGTTAGCAAACTTCAAACAAGGAAAAGGAGATTACGGTGGAATAGCTGGATGGTCTGATGATGGTGCAGATATTACAAATAAAGTTAAATCATATCCTCCAAATGATTTTGGTCTTTATGACATGGCGGGTAACGTTGCTGAATGGGTAGCTGACGTTTACAGACCAATAATTGATGATGAAGCAAATGATTTTAACTATTTTAGAGGTAACGTCTACACTAAAAATAAAATTGGTGAAGACGGAAAAGTTGAATTAGTTACTCAAGAAACTCAAAAATTTGATACTTTACCAAATGGTAGAGTTATGGCAAGAAATTTTATTGGACAAATAGCTCAGGTTCCTGTTGATGAAAAAGAAACTTATTTAAGACAAAATTTTGATAAAAGCGACCACAGAAATTATAGAGATGGTGATAAACAATCTACTAGATATTTTGATTTTGGTTCATCAGAACAAGGTGATGGTAAGTTAAAAGACGAACAAAGAATGTATGATTCTCCAAAACACAATGTATCTACAGATAGTATTGGAAACATGATTCGTAAATTTGACAAGTCAAGTAAAAGAACTACATTAGTAAATGATGATGTTAGAGTATATAAAGGTGGTTCTTGGAGAGATAGAGCATATTGGTTAGATCCAGCACAAAGAAGATACTTCCCTCAAGATATGGCTACTGACTATATTGGATTTAGATGTGCTATGTCTAGAGTAGGACCTAAATCTGATTCAAAAAAATCAGCTAGAAATAAAAAGAAAAGATAATTCTTTGATACATTAAACAAAAGCCCTTTAATTAGGGCTTTTTGTTTTAATACATTTTTTAATATGGACATAAAAGAAATACACAAGCTTTTTTTAATATCAAATGATATTGTAATAGATACAAGAAAAGTAAAACAAAAATCATTTTTTGTCGCTCTAAAAGGTGAAAAACATGATGCTAATTCATTTGCAAAAGAAGCAATAGAAAAAGGCGCTATATACGCTATAATTGACAATCCAGATTATTACATCGATCATAGAACTATTATTGTACAAAATAGTTTAGTTACTTTACAAGAATTAGCAAAATATCACAGAAACTATCTAAAATTACCTATAATAGCTTTAACCGGTAGCAATGGAAAAACTACAACTAAAGAACTAATACAAGCTGTCTTATCAAAAAAATATAAAACAAAAGCTACATTAGGAAATTTAAACAATCACATAGGAGTTCCTTTAACAATTTTATCTTTCAATAGTGAAACTGAAATTGGAATTGTTGAAATGGGTGCTAATCATCAAAAAGAGATTCAATTTTTATGTGAAATAACAAATCCAGATTTTGGATATATTACAAATTTTGGGAAAGCACATTTAGAGGGCTTTGGAGGAGTCGAAGGAGTAATAAAAGGCAAAAGCGAAATGTTTGACTACATTAGACTTAATGATAAAAAAGTCTTTGTAAATATTGATGATAAACTACAAGAAGTAAAAACAAGAGACTTAAATAGAATAACATTCAGCACCGAAATAGACAATGCAAATGTTTTTATAAAAAGCATTACTGCCAATCCATTAGTCAATATTCATTTCAATAATTCAGTCATAAAATCACATTTAATTGGACTTTATAATGCAAATAATATAAATGCATCTATAACAATTGGGCATTATTTTGGTGTTTCTGATGAAGATATAAAAAGCTCTATAGAAAGTTACATTCCCGACAACAATCGTTCTCAATTACTCTCAAAAAATACAAATGAAATCATTTTAGATGCCTATAATGCAAATCCTAGTAGCATGTTAGTAGCATTAGAAAATTTTTTACAATTAGTAAAAACTAATAAAGTTATCATAATTGGCGATATGTTTGAATTAGGTAAAGAAAGTATTGAAGAACACAAATCCATAGTCGAATATTTAAAAAATGAAGAAGAAACAATTTGTCATTTTATTGGAAAAGATTTTTATTTAAATAAAAACAGTAAAAATAACCACTCCTTTTATAAAGACTTTGAATCATTTGTTTTCTTTCTTACTGAAAATCATTTTTCAAATAAAACTATTTTGATAAAAGGTTCACGTGGAATGGCTTTAGAAAGAGTATTAGATTATATTTAATAAAACCAAAATTATTACCAACTTCATTATTTAACAAAACACATATAGTTACTTTAGATAAAGAAACTTAACTATTTTTTAAAGAACATTTAGTGTAATTTTTATGACGTGCCCCCAAGGGTCGTGCTATCCGCTATATCATTTAAAAAAAATGGATGCCCCTTTTATCACTCACGCAATTTAGCATTATCCAAAATATGTGATCCCATAACAACTATGTGAATTTCTAAAAACTTTATAAAACAAAAAACCTCTATCAAATAAATGATAGAGGTTTTTAAAAAAGAAGGCGGCGACATACTCTCCCACAGTTATGCAGTACCATCTGCGCAATCGGGCTTAACTTCTCTGTTCGGAATGGG
>CANGUP010000152.1 GCA_947457105.1 Flavobacteriaceae bacterium | reverse complement strand
CCAATGCTAATATTTCATTATTGTCTTTCATCAACAAATCTCCTAATAATGTATGAGCTTTTGCTTCATTTGGGTATTGTTTGACTAAAATCTCACCCAATTCTAAAACATTTTTATCCAACTTTGCCTGAGTATCATAAAAATACATCAAAATTCTCGTCTTATTTTCAATTGAAATATCGGGACTTATAAATGCTAATTTTAATTCTTTATAGGTATTTGGAAAATCGTTTTTCTGGATATAATGTTGAGCCAATGTAAAATGAGCATTACCATTATTTGGGTCAACATCCGATAGTTTCTTCAATAAATCAAGCGCTTTTTTTTCCTGCTTATTATCAAAGTAATAATCAACTAGTATTGCTAAAAGATCAGGACTATCAGGAAACATATTTAATCCTTCCAAAAGTATTTTTTCCCCCTGATTGTATTTTTTCTGAAAAAATAAATTACGATACTTTTCAATAATAATTTCAGGGTTTGAACCAATTACTTGTTCTAACTTCTCCATCGTTTGATATGACTCACTCATTTGATTGCTTTTAAAATAACATTCAGACAGAGAGATAAGCCAATCAGGATTTTCAGGGTTTGATTTTAACAAATTTTTATATGCTAATATAGCCTGTTCGTAATTCCCTATTTCGTGATATTTTAATGCTAATTCTTGTTTATACCATTGATTTTTGTTGTCTAATTTTATTGCTTTTTGTAAAGCTTCAATTGATCTTTCTCTCTGACCAGTTTGTAAGTAAACCTCCGACAAGAGAAAATATGGCGCATCATCAAATTGATTTAATTCAGTACAAGCCTCAAAAACATGAATTGCATTATGAAATTGTTTCTTCTGTTTATATCTAATACCTTCATGAAACATTTCGATGTAACGTGAATTTTCTTTTGAATTAAATTGAGCTACATCTTTTGTTTTACCACAAGCTAAAACAGAAAAAAGTATTAAAATATTAAAGATTTTTAACATTCAATCGATGGTTGAATAATCGCCCAAACTTATATCTGAAGGTTTGCCACAAAAAGAAGCAAAATTTCCAATCATTGAGTCTTTTAAATTAGCATTACTGATTAACGAATTTTCTTGAATAATAGTATTTGATACTACTGAATTTGACAATTTAGTTCCTTTTCCTAAAGAAACATGTGGACCAACTACAGCATTTTCAAGAACAACATCTTTACCAATATAACAAGGAGGAATAATTACTGAATTAATTAACGATACAGATGCATCAACTGTATTTAAACCTTTCTCCTTATCGAATTCTAATACTCGTTGGTTCGTATAAACAGTCACTTCTTTATTTCCGCAGTCTAACCATTCGTTAACTTGACCAGGCTTGAACGTTTGACCTTTTTCTACTAGACGCCTCAATGCATCAGGTAGTTGGTATTCACCACTTTTAATCACTTCGTTGTCTAACAAGTAATTAATTTCAGTCAACAAGTCTTTCCCTTCTTTAAAGTAGTAAATTCCAATCATTGCTAAATCAGAAACAAACGTTTTTGGCTTTTCGACGAAATCAACAATCTCACCACTTTCGTTCATTTGAATTACCCCAAACGCAGATGGATCTTCGATTTGTTTTACCCAAAGGATTCCATCTACAGTATTATCTAATTTAAAATTAGCTTTAAAAAGTGTATCCGCAAAAGCTACTACAACTGGTCCTTCTAATAATTCTTTTGCACACCAAACTGCATGAGCTGTTCCAAGTGGTTTATCTTGATGGCAAATTGTTCCTTTCGCTCCTAATTTTTCTGCTACAGCGATTAATTCTTGTTCAACTTCAGTACCAAAATCGCCAATCACAAAAGCAATTTCTTCGATTTTATCCTCACACACTGCGGCAATATCTTCCACTAAACGGTGAACAATTGGTTTCCCTCCTACTGGTACCAGTGGTTTAGGAGTGGTTAATGTATGTGGACGAAGGCGGCTACCTCTTCCCGCCATAGGAACAATTACTTTCATTTTTAATTATTTTTTACCTGTACTACCAAAACCTCCTTCACCTCTTTCTGTTTCAGAAAGGGTTTCCACTTGAACCCATTGAGGTTGTTCCACTTTTGCAAAAACTAATTGCGCTATGCGGTCTCCTGAATGAATTTCAACTATTTCTTGAGAAAGATTAATTAAAATCACCCCAACTTCACCTCTATAATCTGCATCAATTGTCCCTGGAGTATTCAATACAGTTACCCCATTTTTTAATGCAAACCCACTTCGAGGACGAACTTGTGCTTCATATCCAACAGGTATTTCTAGAAATAATCCTGTTTTAATTAATTTACGCTCAAAAGGTTTCAAAGAAATTGACTCCTCTATAAAAGCACGAATGTCTAAACCTGCAGAACCAATTGTTTCGAATGCAGGAAGTTCATTATTTGATTTATTTATAACTAAAACTTTCATTCAAATAGTTAAAAGAGAACGAATTTAATAATTTTTATTAGGTTTTAAACCTTAAGATCTTTTGCACTTTCTAATACAGCACTTTTAAGAGAGTCCATGTACTCTAGAAGTCGTTGCAATAAAACATCATCTGAAGTTGCTATCATTTTAGCTGCTAAAATCCCTGCGTTTTTTGCAGCATTTAATGCTACTGTTGCTACTGGTATTCCATTAGGCATTTGAAGAATAGATAAAATACTATCCCAACCATCAATAGAGTTGCTTGATTTCACAGGCACTCCAATTACTGGAAGGGGTGTTAACGAAGCTGTCATTCCAGGTAAATGTGCAGCTCCTCCAGCTCCTGCAATAATTACTTTGATTCCACGTGTATGAGCATTTTTTGCATAATCAAACATTAATTCAGGAGTTCTGTGAGCAGAAACCACATTAATTTCATAAGAAACTCCTAATTCCTTTAAAATAGATACTGCATCCTGCATAATTGGCAAGTCTGACTTGCTACCCATAATAATTCCAACGTGAGCCATAATTATATCTTTTTACAAAGGTAAAGGTATTTAAGAAATGAAATTCAGAATTCTACTAAATGAAATCCACATTTAAAAGTCTAAAACTTTGAATAAGTTTGTAATTCCCTTCGAAACTTGTATTTTTAACCTTCAAGAAAGAATTATAATAATTTATTCTTTTTAACGTTATATTTTTTTTGACCTATTTTAAATGTTGTTTAAAAAGCTTGTTTTTCTATTTGCTAGTCTGATTTTAGGATTTTTTTTCCTCGAGAGCTGTTCTACCGAAAACAATTCTTTTATCAATCGTACCTACCATAGTACCACAGCTAAATATAATGGGTATTTCAATGCAAATGAATTAATTAATAACTCTTTAATTACTTACCGAGAGAACAAAAAAGAAGATTTTTATTCAGTTTTACCCGTTGAATCCAATCCTAATGAAAAAGAGGTAGCTGGAATGTTACCAGCTATTGATACGGCAATTGTAAAATGTACTAAAGTCATTCGCAACCACTGTATGCCTTCTATGGAACGTCCAGAAGGTAAAAAAATAGAATACAATCGTTGGATTGATGAGAACTGGAATTTGATAGGCCAAGCCTATTATCTCAGAAGAGATTATGAAATTTCTTCAAAAAACTTCGAATTTGTCAAAGAATTATTTAAAAATGATAAATCTAAATATATAGCAATTATATGGTTGATTAAAAATAAAATTGCACAAGGAAAACAAAATGATGCTAGAGGACTAATTCTTGAAATGGATGAAACCATTGAAAAACAAGAGAAAGATGAGGAGGGAATTAAATTAAATTTAGTTGATAAAACAAAAAAGATTTTCACTAAAAAACAAAAAAATCCAGTTAAAGACCCTCCTAAAATAACTAGGGATTTGAAATCTGAATTTTACTTTGCAAAAGGTTCATTTTATATTTTTGAAGAGGACTATACTAAAGCAATTGAAGCACTTGAAAAAGCAGTCAAACTTTCTAAAGATAAACAGCAAAAAATTAGGTCTCATTTTATTTTAGGTCAGTTATATTCAATAAATAAAAATCAAGAAAATGCTAAAAATCATTTTAATCTTGTTGCTAAATCTGTTTCTGCTCCCTTTGAAATGCAATTTAATGCCCGAATCAATCGAGCTTTTTTAGGTCGTGACGAGAAAGTGAAAAAGGAGTTGACTAAGCTTTTAAAAGATGAAAAAAATGCGGAATATAGAGATCAACTATATTATGCCTTAGCGGATATAGCACTTCAAGAAAAAAATAAACCCGAAGCCATCAATTTATTACATAAATCTACTTTTTATTCAACGACGAATAAACGTCAACAAGCACTTAGTTATGAACGTTTAGGTAATATTTCATACCAAGATAAAGAGTATGTTAAAGCTCAAAAATATTTCGATAGCTGTTCAAATGTAATGCCAGAAAATTATCCCAATGGAGAAGATATTCGCAAAAAAGGAATTAAACTCAAAAAACTCGTTGAGTATGTTACGATTGTAGAAACCCAAGATAGTTTATTGCGTCTTGCATCTTTGCCTGAAAAAGATAGAGAAATAAGCATAAAAAAGACAATTAAAAAAATCAAAGATGATGCTGCTAGAAAAGAGAGAGAAGAAAAAGCTAAAATGCAATCAAAAATCGCAAAACAAATAGCTGAAGAACAAAATAATCCTTCTAGCAACAAATGGTATTGGAACAATGCTAAAACGAAAGCAGATGGATTCAGTGAATTCAAAAAAAATTGGGGTTTACGTGAAAATGAGGATGATTGGAGACGAAATGATAAGTTGGTATTTACACAATCCGATTCCAGTATAAAAAATAAAATTAATCAATCTCAAACCTCGGATTCTAATGATACCTTAACATTTGAATATCTCTCAAAAAAATTACCTCTCAAAAAACAAGATAAGGACAGCGCTATAATAAAGTTAATCTCTGCAGAATATGAAGCTGGTCTAATCTATAAAGAACAATTAATTGAGATGAAATTAGCAAGTGATTGTTTTCAAGACATACTTTCCAGAAAATATAATAGTAATTACAATTTACTGGCAACTTTTCAATTATATAAAATAAACGAAAAAGATCCTGGAAAATCTATTCCCCATCGAAACTATATTTTAACAAACTATCCAAATTCTGACTATGCGAATTACTTACGCGACCCAAATTTCTTTATCAAGCAAAAAGAATTAGAAAAGAAAAATGAAAATCAATACTTAATTACTCTTGAAAAATATCATCAAAAAAAATTCAATGAAGTCATTGAATTATGCATAAATAATGAAGTTGATGCAGACAAAGCAATCAAATCTAAATTTTTACTTTTACGAGCTATGGCTACTGCCGTATCTACTGAAAATAAAAAATCAATTTTACCTATTTTAAACCAAATAATAACTTATTATCCAGGAACTTCAGAAGCTGGAAAAGCTAAAGAAATGAAGGAAATTCTAGAAAAGGGCTATTCAAAGTACGAACCTGTTGTTTTCAAAAAAGAATTCCCTTTCACATATGAAGAGGGCGAACCACTTTGGATTATTTTATTTTTAGACAAAAACAGTAATTCTAACGCAGCAAAAAATAAAATTTCGTCATTCAACGACGATGCTTTTGAAAAAATGGATATCACTTTGAGTTCTAAATTATACGAACAAGATCAAAGTGTCATTATTTTAAAATCTTTCTCTCAAACAGAAGGAGATGCCTATATCAAAGCTTTCAAAGCAGATACCAAGAATATCAAAGAATATGCGGGTTTACCTATATATATGATTTCACAGAATAATCTGAAAATACTTTTTGAAAGTAAAAATCTAGATATTTACAAAGATTTTTATCAAGAGTATTTTAAATAAAATCAACTCGTTACAACGAAAGTGGCTTAAATTGGTATAAAAAGTATAGATTAAGCCAAATTGGAGATTTAGAAAAATGCATCTATCGTAATTGAATTTTGCACCATTGCTGTATACTCATTTTGCTTTAAACCATAAGGTGTTATCATCGTCAAATGAACCGATTTTTTCGTTTTTGTTTCTTCCTTAAATGCAGCAATTTTATTTCTCAAATTCAAATTGTATTTTTTATCTATTGAAAACTCTGCCGATGCAAATTTCATTTCACATACATTTATCGTTTTATCACTACGATCAATAATCATATCGAT
>CANGUP010000151.1 GCA_947457105.1 Flavobacteriaceae bacterium | reverse complement strand
GGTTGAATGTAATCGTACCATAAATACTTAGTAGTATTACTATGGCAGTCATAACAAGCTTTTTGCAATGAATTAAGAATTTTTGGAGGTACTTTATAATTATTAGCAAAGTTTTTTCCAATATCGAATGAACTACTTACATTTTGTTTTGGTTGGTAGAATTGAATAGCTACAAACATTAAAAAGAATACTAATGCAATCTTTTTTAATTTTCGTGTCATTTTATAACGTTTTTTTCAAACTACCACAAGTCAACATTTGAGAGCCATAAAATGGATTTTTAATTTCTTTTGTTTCACTAATCCAAATAGCTCCTTTGCCATCATTTGCCATTGGACAAAAATCTTGATACAATTTTTGCTTTGTTCCAAACATTTTAATCAAATCATTAATATCCTTACTTAGCGTAACAAAATGTTCTCTTTGATGGTCGATTTTCCCAGCATTATCACTAATGTGTTTTGCATGTTCTTTTGCATCGTCTGCAATATCTAAATACTCTTTTTTTTGAGTAGTAGTTAAACTATTTGAGTTGATTGTATTAAAATCGTTGAATAATGATTTACCTGCAATAGCAGCGGCTTTGGCATCGTCTTTTGTTAGTGCATTTTTTATTTTTAAATAGTTTGCAACTATTGCATTAATTGAAAAAGGAGTTTTTGTTTCAATTACTTTTTCTTTAACGTCATTAGTTGGTAGTTTTGTGGTGTCTTTGAGTTCTTGAGTTTTTTCATTTTCTTCATGGATTGGCTCAACTTGGGCAACTGGTTCTGTTAATTCCATACCACATTTGGAACATTCTTCTCCTTTTTTTCCTGTAATCTCTGGGTGCATGGAACACGCATATATTTCATTTGAATTTGTTGAAGTTTCTGTGGTCTTGTTTTCTGTCTCTTTGTTTTTTTGATTACAAGAAACTAAAGTGATAGCTATAATAGCTGATAGAATAAGTGCTTTCATGACATGTTATTATTTAGATTTTTATTGTTTTTTTAAATTGAAAAAAGTGTAATATAAATTGAAGTAAAACCCATTTGGAGCAGAACGTATCATTGAACTTACTAACTCTTGACGGTAGGCAAGATCTAATCGTGCTTGACTGTTAAAAATGAATTGTACAGCCGGCACAACGTCTAAGTAGGATTTACCATTTTCGTTGATGGTTTGACCTACAAATTCAACCATTAAATTGATGTTGGTTTGCTTGAAACTCGTATATTTTTTAGGGTACATCAATTTTCCAAAAGACAAAGTATAGTTCGTTGCATTATCACCAATAGTATCCGGAAAAGGATATTTTGGTTTGTTATCCAATGCTTTTTCAAAACTAAGCGATGAACTTATGGCTACCTTTTTGACCAACTTTGTTGCGATTATCCCGGTTTCAAAACCAGTATTGTGTCCTACTATTTCAATTTGCTCTTGATGAATATCAGCACGATTGAAGCTAAATCTTCCATAAGTTGCTAAGCGAAAGTGACTGTTTAAATCATCTGTAGAATAAAACCTATACTTAGCCATAAAACCACCACCTTCTGCATACAATGCATTAGTTCTTGTGCTGATAAAAGCGGAACCACGAACCATTAAATTTTTATTTATACCATAAGTTACCTCGGGCATTAAATGATAGTTATAACCAGGCTCAAATTTTTCTTTAAAAGCAGATTGCATCACATTTACGGCTAATGAATTAGCAGGAACATTACTTGCAGGATCTGTTACTACAAATAATTCTTGACTAAAAATAGTTTGGCAACTGATGGCTGCAAAAAATAAAATTACCTTTCTCATTAGTTTATCATTTTAATGTGAAAATCATCTTCATTATTCGAAGCATACGTATCAATATTCTTATAGGACTTTGATAGTTTTTTAAATTCTTTCTCGGTTACATATCCTTTGTCAACCACTTGAAACTGTATTTCAGAAGCATTACTTTTTTTATCATTAACCATTATGTATGAACTTTGAGTTATGGTATTTGATTTTGCGGTAACTACTAATGAACCGATAAAAAAACCTGCTTTTTCTACTTTTTCTTTAAATATTTTAGGGCTTAATTCGTTTCCTTCTTTTAGCGTTACTGTAAAGGTATTGGTGTTTAAATCGATTTCTACGTTAACCACTTCGGGCACTGTTTTTAGCTGTTTGTTTATAGCATTTGAACACATAGAACAGGTTAAACCAGTGGCTCTAATTTCGGCTTTTACTATTTGGGCATTACTATTAAGTGAAAACATCAAAACCATTGATGTAATCAGAATATATATTGTTTTCATTTTATTCTTTTATTAATTTAATTATTTCTTCTTCTGAGGGATTTTTTGCTATTAGAATACCTTGGGGATTAAATAGGTATTTTGATGGTAATTCATCAACACCAAATTTTATTGCTGTATTGGCATCAAAACCTTCAGGATCTATTAACTGTGTAAATTTGATTTTATCTTTTTCAACAGCTTTAAGCCACTTACTTATGTCTGTATCGATTGATATTCCTATTATTTCAATTTTATTTGCATTAGCTTCATTGTGAAGTTTTACTAACTTCTTGTTGCCTAATCTACACGGCGCACACCAAGATGCCCAAAAATCGATAAGTACATATTTTCCTTTAAATGAGGTTATGTTAACCTCAGTATTGGTATTACTTTTTAGCGTAATTGAAGGCATCTTATCTCCAATTTTAATTTGAGCATTAGTAGTAATTGAAAAAAAGATGAATAGTATTGCAAGAAATTTTACTTGTTTTTTCATTGTTGTGCCAGTTTTATTTAACTAAGCCTAATTGTACCATTAGGCTTAGTTTTGACCTATTACATTTTGATAACTATTCCGTTTGGTTTTCTACCAACATTAATAGTTTTTGTTACAGTATGGTTTGTAGTATTAACAACAGAAACTGTATTTGCGGTTTGATTGGTTACATATGCTGTATTACCATCGTTGGTAAATGCAATTGCATGAGCTCCTGCTCCTGTATTAAAGGAACTTCCATGCATCCACATATTCATGCCTGCATCCCAAGTCCAGTAATGAACTTTTCCGTTCATAGGATCGGAAACCCATAATTCATTTTTTGAACCATTGTAAGAAGCAATTCCTGGCATAAAGCCCAAAGAAATTGTTTCATCAATTGAGTTTGTTGCCACATCAATCACAGAAATTGACTGACCATCTTCGTTATCTACATACATTTTGTTATTACTTCCTGTCCATGCACCAACCGGGTTATCTCCAACTGAAATAGTAGTTAATACTGCTTTTGTTGCAGTGTCTATAATGGTTACATTATCATCATCACCGTTTGCTACATAAGCTTTTGTTCCGTCAAATGAAAATGTAAGTTCAGCAGGCATCATGCCCACAGTGATAGTATTCATTAAAGCATTGGTAGAAGCGTTATAAACTAAAACTTTACCGTCCATATCCATTTGAGGTACCCAAATTTCATTCCCGTTTGGAGAGTAAATAGAGTTATGGTTCATTAATGGTAGATTAATATTTTTAACAATCGAACCATTCATTGCGTCAATTACCAATAGTTTTCCATCCATTCCAGAAGTATTTAATCCTGAATGACCTGCGCTCAAATCCATGCCAGGAACTCCAATCGCTAAATGGTTTTGATGTGAAGAAATATGATGTGGCCACATAATCATATCAGAACCTGAACCCATTAGTTCTATAGTGCCTGTAACTTCATTAGTACTTAATTTGACTACTGAAACTGTTGCGTCTTCACCATTAACAATGTAAGCCGCAGGATAATCAACATTTAATGTCATATCCATATTGTCATCGTTATTGTTACAAGATGTGAAAAGTATTGCTCCAAAGAATGAAGCTAGTATTGATAATTTTTTCATTTTATAATTTCTTTAAAAGTTATTTAATAGTTTCTACTGTTTTGCCACAGCTTAACATCATTGAGCCATAGTATGGGTTTTTAACCGCATTTTCTTTGCTTAACCAATTAGCACCCTTGCCATCATTGAACATTGGACAGAATTGATAGTATACCGGAGTTTCATATTTAGAAGCCTTGATTAATGAGTAAATGTCTTTGGATAGTGTAGTGAAGTGATCGCGTTGGTGTTTTACATCTTTTGTATCAGCGATATGTTCCGCATCTTCTTTTATCGTATTTACAACTTTCATCCAGACCATGTGCGACTCCATTTCAAGTTTGTCCATTTTTACATTATTAATTGCCGTTAAAAGTTCTTTTGAAGCCAAGGCTGTTTTAGTTCCGTCAGAAGCAATAAGAGCATCTTTTAACAAGAAGTAATTATCGAAAATTACTTTCAATTGATTATCCTTTTGAACCTCGGTTGTGATCATTTCAGAATGGTTGTGATTAGAATGGTCTTCGCTACTAGCAGTAGTTTTGTTGTCTTCTTTTACAGGCACTTTTGCCACTCTGTCGTATTGACAACAACCGTGTAGGTTATTATACACATCATCAGGAGCAAGGAATTTATCACTATCGTAACCGACCAATGCAATTCTTTTTAGGATTTCTTCTTGATTGGTTTTTTTAGCATCATAGGTTAGTGTTGCCATTTGGGTTTCTTGGTTCCAATCGACATTGGCTATTTTTTTGATGTTTCCTGCTTTTTCGATTTTGGTTTCGCACATACCACAATTGCCATAAATTTTTACACTTTCGGTTTTGGCATTTTTAATTTGTGCATAACTTGTATTTGATAACAATACACCTATTGCTATCATTATTTTCATTAATGAATTTTTCATTTTAAATAAAATTGTAATCAAAGTAAACTACTTTGATTGGTTAATAAAATAAATTTGGATAAAAGACAGTTGAGAAAGAATGTAATTACAGTACCAATAATGGTATGAAAAACAATACTAAAACTGTTGAATTGGATAGCGAAAAGCTATGAATTTGACACACTTATGGCTATCAAAAATGGATTTAGCTTATTTTAGGAATGAGCCAAATGGAATAAAAACCATCTAAGATTGATGGTATTGTGTATGAAAATTTAACTTTCTCGATTGAAGAATAGCTAAACATGTAATTTTTAAAAAGGATTTCAGATAAAAAGCTTACTGAAGAGGTTGGACAGGTTGACGAACATCCACATTTAGAATGACCGCAATTGCCTTTACAACCTTTGTGGTCTTTCTCTTTAGAATTATCGTTACCACAACAACTCTTTTTTTCTGATTTAGTAGAGGAAATTTCTTTTTTGCAAGAACTCTTGTCTGAACCTTTACCACAAGCCATAGCACTACTAGGCATAAGAAATATGCCTAATAAGACTAATAGTATAAAGTGGTATTTTTTCATATCTCTATTAAAACAGTACAAAATTAAATAAAAATTATTGCTTTTTGTTAAAATTGATGTTAAAATCTCATTTTCTGAATTCTGACTGCATTTAAAATAGCTAAAAGTGCCACACCTACATCGGCAAAAACAGCTTCCCACATTGTGGCTAAACCTCCTGCACCGAGTATTAAAACAATTGCTTTTACTACAAAAGCCAACGTAATATTTTGCCAAACAATTTTTTTGGTTTGCTTACCAATGTTTATTGCCATTGGAATTTTTGAAGGCATATCGTCTTGAATAACTACATCGGCAGTTTCGATGGTGGCATCGCTTCCTAAACCGCCCATTGCAATACCTACGTTGCTTAATGCGACTACTGGCGCATCGTTTACGCCATCGCCAACAAAACAAACTGTTTCATTTTTGGCGATGATTTCTTTGACTTTGTTTACTTTATCTTCGGGCAATAAATCGCCAAAGGCATTTGTAATTCCGAGTTTTTGTGCTACAAATTGAACTACATTGTCTTTATCTCCACTTAACATTGTGGTTTTTATACCTAATGCTTTTAGTTTGTCGATTGTGATTTGTGCGTCTTCTTTTATGCTATCAGCTATTGTAAGATAACCAACGAAATTTTTATCGTAAGCTACTGCAATTAATGTGTAAACAATACTTTTTGGATCAATATCATAAGCAATTGAGAATTTATCCATTAGTTTGAAATTACCAACTAACAATTCTTTTCCGTTAACTTCAGCTTTTAAACCATGTCCGGAAATTTCTTCTACATTTTCTAATTTGATATTACTATCAATTTTTCCAACGTATTGATGAATGGCAGTTGCAACAGGATGTGTACTTTGACTTTCTAAAGCATTTACCAATTGTAACAAATC
>CANGUP010000150.1 GCA_947457105.1 Flavobacteriaceae bacterium | reverse complement strand
TCTCAGCTTCTAAAACTTGACTTTTTAAGTAATCAAGATGACTATTGATTGTTCTAGCTTCTTCTGTGGAACCTTTTACTTTGCTGGGTAGTGTATTAAAAAGTGTGTAAAATTGTTTGTTATTATTATCATTTCAATAAAATAAAGAAGAAGTCTAGTGAAGCTTAGCGTAACTAGACTTCTTCTTTATTTTATCTTTTTCTTTTTAATTCGTCTACGTATCTAAATACTGATACTGGATAGTTATACGATTTGTATTCTTTTTCCATGGCAACTGAACCCATTAAAAACAAAACTGATTCAGGGCTTGTCATTGCACCTCTCATTTTTAAAACTCTCTTGTAATCGCGGTTTAAACGTTCAATCCAATTGGTAGAATAAATCATTCGTTGTATTGGAGCTGGATAATCCAAATAAGAAAAATAAGCTATGTTTCTTTCATTTGAAAGTGATTTCAAGCTTGGGTAACTCTTTTTATGTTGCTCTGCAAATTTACATAAATTTTCAAATGCTGCTAGAGGAGTAACTTTTTTAGTATCAACAGCAAATATTTGCAATAATTCTTTTCCTATTTCTACTCTTTTTGTTCTTGGAAAAACTGATAAAATAGTACGTTTCATATGTACAACACAGAGTTGATGTTGTGCACTTGGAAAGGATTTTACAATCGCATTTTCAATATAGGCTAGACCATCTGACACTACCAAACCAACGCTTTGAACACCACGTTTTTGTAACGAATTTAGCTCTAATTGCCACAAAATAGCACCTTCGGTTGGATGATTTACTATACTCAAAACTTCCCTCGAACCATCTTCTTTTATACCTAGAATAGTATAATAACCCTCTTTGCTTACAGATTTATCTCGTCGTGTATGTACAAAAGTTGCATCGATATAAAGAACCAAATAATGTGAATCTAATCTACGATTTAACCAAACTGAAACTTCTTCTCGGCTATCTTTCATCAAGTAACTAATCTGTTGTTTACTGTAATCTTTACCATAAATTTCTTCATAAACATCACTGACTTGCTCGGTGGTTAAACCTTTTTTGTACAAACTAAAAATAAGTTTACGATGCTCCTCGTCTTCATCTCTAAGTACATTGAGTAATACAGGATAAAATCCACCATCGCGCGTTCTAGGAACTTTTAAAACCATTTCTCTGCCAAAACCACGTGCTTTTCTCTCTCGATAACCATTTGCGTAGGTATCAGGATTTTCTTGTTGATGCAGCTGACGTTCACTTTTCATAAAAGCATTTAATGTCATTTGCATTAATAAATTAGTACCATTTTCTGAATTTGCTATATTCAACATTAATTCAGAGATTTGTTCTTGTGTAAAGTTCATTAGTCTGTAAGTTTATCGTTAGTAATTTAAAATTACAAATTTTTAACTTTACACACTTTTTTAGTACAGTATCGGAATTTGCCCAAAATGCAAGTCCAAAGAAATAATTAAAAATGGTTTTACAAAAAATAAAAAGCAAGTAGAAGATGATTTGCATGGAACGGTAAAAAATCTCTACAATGGCAATATATCAGAAACGAGTAATGTATAAACTTTATGCTGAACTAATTTATTGAATTTAACTATTTGTAAATCAAATAATATTATAAAATTAAAGTAATAAAGACAAGCAATAGTGCTCGTCTTTATTATTAAATGACCCTTGTTAATTTATTTGATGAGAAAGAAAGCTTTTCTTTAAGTAGCTTCATATCTTCGCTTACTTTTCTGTCCAAAACTTTTGCGTAGTGTTGTGTTGTTCTTAAATTTTTATGACCTAGCATTTTGCTCACGCTTTCTATAGGCACGCCGTTAGTTAGCGTTACCGTTGTAGCAAAGGTGTGTCGGGCAATGTGAAAGGTTAATTCTTTCTCTATTTCGCAAATAGCTGTAATTTCTTTTAAATAAGCATTCATTTTTTGGTTAGACAAAATAGGAAGTAGCTTATTTTCATTATGGCATTGTGGATGGTTCTCGTATTTATCGATTATCATTTGTGATAATGGTAAGACTGGGATTTTGGATGCAGTTTCAGTTTTCTGTCTATGAGTAAAAATCCATTTTTCGCCGTCTATACCAATAACAATATTTGCTTTGGATAAATTGAAAACATCAATATAAGCTAATCCCGTGAAACAGCTGAAGAGGAACATATCTCTAACTAGTTCTAGGCGTTTAATTTTAAGTTCTTTGTTTATTATTGTTTCTATTTCTTCTTGACTTAAATAAACTCTTTCAATTTCTCTAACTTTTCCTTTATAGCTTAAAAAAGGGTCTTTTTCTATCCAACCATTAACATAGCATTGTTTTATAATTTTTCCAAAGTTTCTGATGTATTTGATTGTGGAATTGTTATTGCAATTCATAGTATTTCTAAGGAAAAAATCAAAGTCGTTGATAAACGCAATGTCAATTTTGCGAATTGCAATGTCATTTATACTATATTGTTTTTTTAGAAATTCTCTAGTATGTTTTAATGCTGTTTCGTATTTCTTGTAGGTATTAATAGAGAATTCTTTTCCAATTAACTCTTTCATTCGTTTGTTATGGTCTTCGAAAATAATTAGCAACATTCTTTGTTTTTCTTCAATGCCTAATAGTTTGTTTTTGAAGTTTTGCACATTTATTTCCTGGTCATTATTGATCATCCATTTTTCAGTTTCGTATACTTTGTTTTTGAGTATATCGAGATGACTATTTATTAATCTAGCTTCTTCTGAATTTCCTTTTATTTTGCCTGCTGCAATGTTCCATTTTGATTTTTCAACAAATCTAGAGGTGCTTAACTCGATTCGAGCTCCGTTGATTGTTACTCTTTGATAGATGGGAAGTAAGCCGTTTTTTGAAGCTTTAGAACTTTTCACGTAGAAAAGTATTGACATTTTGTGTTTCATTTTGTGGTGACTTTATTGTTATACAAATTACTTATTTAATCTTTATTTGTCAAGATGTTCATCTTTTGAACTGCTTGCTATCATTGGCGTTGCGAGAAATTCGGTTACCCTAATTTTGGTTTTTTTCGGGTAACCGATTTTAGCACCTTTGTAATGAGATTTAATGAATAATTTGAAAAGTAGGTAAAATGAAAAAGCCCATAAATCCTAAGATTTATGGGCTTTTAGTTCACTTTGAAAAGTTAATTGTGGAGACGCCGAGAATCGAACTCGGGTCCAAACAAGCAATCAAAAAGCTTTCTACACGTTTAGTCCTTAATTAGATTTTCATCAAAAAGCAAGGCCAAGAACCGCCACTTTTTGCTTAGCTTTATCAGTGTCAGAAAGGATTTAAAGCGTTACCTTTCCTAGGTTTACTTTTACGGTTCACCTTAACCAACCGCCATAAACCAAGGCTTTTGAGGTGAATCCAGCTTTCCTACCTTGTAGGAACGTGGCAAAATCGTACTAAAATTCGGATTATGCAGCTAAAGCGTAGTTATTTTCGCCGTTTATAAGTTTGAACCTTTGGATTTACGAGCTAAAAGTACAATGCTCGACGTGCTTACTGAATAATTCCACTTGCTGTCAAAACCAGTCGTCCCCAATAATTATTGTGTTTCAATACAAAAATTAGACCACAAAGGTACTACCGAAAAAATCAATAAACAAAAACTTTATTCGTCTTTGGCGACAGTATCTTTCAATGTAAATGGATAATCACCAAACAATGCAGACAATCGTTTCATTTGAAAGGTTTTACGAGTATATTTGTTTGATAAAGCAATAATTACAGCATTCTCTTTTCTTAAAGTGATGTAGCTTGCAGTATTTCCGTGCCACCATCCATTGTGATAAAATAATTTTTGTCCAGTATCCCATTCACGCAATCGAATTCCTAAACCATAATTTTTAGAGCCTTTACTTTCGTAACTGTAACCTTTATAAACTTGTTCTAAAAGTTCTTTGCTCAAAAAACCGGGCGCATTTTTGGCCAAATCAAATTTCAATAAATCTCTTGGAGTAGAATAAATATTTTTATCACCATAAACTGCATCAAGAAAGTCAAATGGATATTTTACGTAATTATATTTATAAGAAGGTGTTCCTTTCTCTTTTGGAGTTGTTTCATCAAAAACAAAAGTGTTTTTCATTCCTAATGGTTCAAAAATGATTTTCTTCATCGCCTGACTGTATTTCATTCCTGTAACCTTTTCAATAATTAATGCCAAAAGTGCATAATTGGTGTTGTTATAACTAAAATGAGTATCAGTTTTAGTCTCTAATGGAATATTTTTATTGATAATTACTTCAAGTAAATCTTTGTTTGTAAGTGTTTTGTTTCTTCCCCAATTGGCTTTATCATCACAAAAATAATTGTACTTTTTCATACCACTTCTGTGATTTAATAAAGTTTTTATAGTCACATCTGGATAAGGGAATTTGTCAAAAAGTATTGTCAATTTTTGATCTAAGCTAATTTTCTTAGCATCAATCAATTTTAAAATTGCTGAGGCAGTTAGAATTTTGGTAACAGATGCAATGTGTAAAGGTGTTTCAGGTGAGTTTAAGATATTATTTTCTTTATCTGCAAATCCATCATATTTTTCATAAATAATTTGACCATTTTTTGCTACAAGAAAACTCATGTTCTCAAACTCATTGGCAAAATTATTAGTAAAGAAATTTTCAATTTCTCTCTTTTTATTGTTTTTGTATGAATCTGAAAGTTTTGGTAAAGAATCTTCTAGCGGAAGCATTGCATATTCTAAACCAGATTTATTCTTTTTAAATGGATTCTTAATTTTTCCTGATTTATCGCAACTTACAAGTAATAAAAAAGTTAAAGAAAACAAAAGATATGTTACTTTATTATTGGTCATTTTTGGTTGGGTTGAAAAACAAATATAATAAACAAAATGACAAACAAATTTCATGAAATGTTATATTAATTATAAAATTATCAACAAAATATTCCAAATAATTGAAATTCAATAAATATCATCGATTTTATTTTGTGTAAAAAGTTTTGAAAACATTTTCGTTACTATTACTTTTGATGTCTCAAAAAAATACTGTTAAAATGAAGTTCGGAATTATTAAAGAAAGAAAAAATCCACCAGATAGAAGAGTTGTTTTTACTCCAGAAGAATTAGTTAGATTAAAAACAGAACATCCAGAAGCTCAAGTAAAAGTTGAAAGTTCTGATATTAGAGTATTTTCTGACGAGCAATACAGCAGTTTAGGTATTGAAGTTACCACAGATATGACAGATTGTGATGTTTTATTTGGTGTAAAAGAAGTTCCAGTTGATTCCTTAATTCCCAATAAAAAGTATTTTTTCTTTTCACATACTATTAAATTTCAACCTTACAATAGAAAGTTACTTCAAGCAATTTTAGAGAAAAATATCGAATTATTCGACCACGAAACTATTGTGGATGCTAAAAATCGTCGCTTAATTGGTTTCGGAAGATATGCAGGAATCGTTGGTGCTTACAACGGATTTAGAGCTTTTGGAATTAAATATGATTTGTTCAATTTAGTAAAAGCTGAAACTTTAAAAAGTAAAGAAGAACTAATCGAACGATTACGCAGACCAATGCTTCCGAACATAAAAATTGTTTTAACAGGTCACGGAAAAGTGGGAATGGGAGTGAAAGAAATGCTTGATGGAATGAAAATTAAGCAAGTTTTAGCAGATGATTTTTTAAACAAAGTTTACACGCAACCAGTTTATACTCAAATTGATGTATTAGATTATAACAAAAGAATTGATGGGAAGATTTTAGATAATCAAGATTTTTATAAGAATCCACAAGATTATGTTTCTGATTTTGAACGTTTTTCACAAGTTGCAGATATTTATATGGCAGGACATTTTCACGGAAATGGCGCGCCAGATATTTTAACAAGAGAAATGCTTAACGCTCCAAAGAACAAAATTCAAGTTGTATCGGATATTTCTTGTGATGTTGATGGACCAATTGCTTGTACTATAAAAGCATCTACCATTGCAGAACCATTTTTTGGATATTTGCCAAGTGAACACAAAGAAGTTTCTTATACACATCCAGGTTCAATTATGGTAATGTCGGTTGATAATTTACCTTGTGAATTACCAAAAGATGCGAGTGAAGGATTTGGAGAAATGTTTATGGAACACGTGATTCCAGCTTTTTTCAATGGTGATAAAGACGGAATTTTACAAAGAGCCAAAATGACTGAAAATGGTAAACTAACAGAACGTTTCCAATATTTACAAGATTATGTAGATGGAAAATAAAATCTAAATTT
>CANGUP010000149.1 GCA_947457105.1 Flavobacteriaceae bacterium | reverse complement strand
TGGCTTTTGGCTTCTTTTTTAATGACAATAATATTTCTACTATTGCTCATAAAACCTTCAAGTAGTTTTACTGGATATTGATTCAAAGTAAAAATGGGTTCTTCTTGAGGCAAACCTACAACTGGTGATGCAAATTTATTTCGCACACTATCGCCAATTTCTCCATTCCAAAGTTGGTCGTCAATAATAACGGCAACTTCGTTGGTTTTTCGGGAAGTTTCACTAGTATTTTTAACTTCTTTAGAATCGCAAGAAGTTAGAAAAATAGCTACAATAGAAAATAAAAAAAGGGCTTTATTCATGATTAGAAATAAAGCCCAAATTTATGTAAGATTTTTGTATTATCCGTTAATTTTTAATTTCATTCCAGGTTGGATGCTTTCGCCTTTAATGTTATTCCATTTTTTAATGTCTGAAATGGTAACTCCAGGGAATTTTTGAGAAATACTAAATAAAGAATCTCCTTTTCTTACTTGGTACATTTTCTCTTTAGCTTTCTTCTGATTGGCTACATAATCGTTTTTATTAGCTTTTTTATCAGTTATTGAAGCGATTTCTTCTTTACCGACTATTAGTTTGTCACCTTCTTTGATATTTGTATCTGAAAGCGAATTTAATTCTAATAAATCATTAACTGTTGTATTATATTTTCTAGCAATAGTTCCAAGATATTCGCCTTTACCAACTGTATGCTCAATGTTTTTTTGTTCTCCTTTAGAAATTGATTCCTCTTTAGCTTCTACTAAACTTTCACCTGAAATAATTAATTGCGTTCCTACTTTTACATTGGTATCAATTAAATTATTCCATTCTTTAATATTTTGAACTGTTACATTGTTTTTCTTAGCAATAGCAGTCAAATTATCACCTTTAGCTACAACATAATAGTTTTCAGATTTTGAAGTTGTATCAACTTTCTCCTCTTTTTTAGCTTTAGAAGTTTTTGGTTCCACTGATGCTATTTCTTCTTTTTTAGAGGTAAATGGCTGTTTAACTTCTTTCTTAACGATTGTAACTACTTTCTCGTTTTTGATAATTTTTAGGTTATCTCCAAGTCCAATATTGCTTCCTTTTATTTTATTCCATTTCTTAATTTCGGCAACAGAAACTTCATATTTATCGGCAATTTCACCAAGTACATCACCTTTTTTCACTTTATGATATTTAGTAACATCTTTATAAGTTACCACTTTTTCTGTTTTGAAAACTTTTTCTGTTTTTACTTCATTTGAAGCAATACTGTTGTTTTCATTAGAAATTACTTTAGGCAATTTGGTTGCAACTGAATCGGCTTTTGAGTCTTTTTTGTCTTTGTAAGCTATTCTTTCTGTAGAGACAATTTTAAGATTTCTTCCCAAAGGCGCTTTATTACCTCTTAATCCATTCCATTTTTTAATATCACCAATTGAAACTTGATATTTATCTGCAATTTCGCTAAGATTATCTCCTTTCCTTACTTTATGATATTTGGTTCTAGTGGTAAATTCTCTCTCGGCAAAAGCAACATTAGTAGAATCATTTTGTTTAACAGATGCTAGACGCTCATAAGGACGTTCTCTTTTGTCTGCTTGATATTTTACATAGGCATAAACCTTATCTTCGTTGGAAGCAAAAATTGCAATCTTATCTTTTGGTAATCTCAAGAAGTTTTTTTCACCAGAAATTGCTGGAATTTCATTTCTCTTAAAAGAAGGATTGAAAAACTGGATTTCAGCCACTGGAACATCTAACAAATCTGAAATTTGTTTAAAAGTCATGTGCTTTTTAATCAAAATTGTGTCAGTTGCAAAATGATTAGCGACTGCTTTATTTGGCACAATTCCATGTTCTTTATGATATTCAAAAATATACATTGTTGCTAAAAAAGCTGGAAGATATCCTTGAGTTTCCTTTGGAAGATTTTTTCTAATGTTCCAATAGTTTTGTTGACCTCCTGAACGACGAATAGCTTTGGCAACATTTCCAGGACCAGAATTGTAAGACGCTAAAACTAAATCCCAATCACCAAAAATTTTGTACATATTGGTCATGTATTGGGTTGCCGCTTGACTTGCTCTTAGTGGATCGCTTCTTTCATCAACATAAGAAGTAATGCTCAAACCATATTGTTTTCCTGTTTGATACATAAATTGCCACAAACCTGTTGCGCCAACTCTAGAAACCGCTCTCGGATTTAAAGCAGATTCCACAACAGCAAGATATTTAATTTCTAATGGGATGTTTTGAACCGCTAAAGCTTCTTCAAATATTGGAAAATAAAACTGAGATATTCCCATCAAACGTTCAAATCCTTTTTTTCTATTTTTTAAGAATGACTTTATAACATTTTCTAAACCAATGTTGTACTCAATATTAAATGGCGATTTTTCGTCTAAAATCTTTAAGCGTTCTTTCAATAATTCTGTTGGCAATTCATAATCAACAGGTTTGTCGATATCTATTTTTTTTATATCTTCTATAAGTGTGCTGTAAACGTCTAAAGAGGTTAATTCTTTCATCCAAAGACTATCAATACAAGAAGCCATTTCGTCATTAACAAAAGTTGCTTTTATTGAATCTAAGTAAGAAATTTTAGTCTCTTTTTTTACAATCGAATCTCGTTGTGTTGCAACTTCTTGTCCGAAAACAACTGAAGAAGCTAACAAAAGAAACGCTGTTAATTTATTTTTTATAATCATATTTTTTTTATTCTCAAAAATTTGTTAATCAGCATTTTATACACAAATGCAAAGTTACTAACTATAACGGAACAATATGGTTAATTATTGTTAAAGTCTTTTTTTAGTCTAAAATTGCCTGAATGCCTGGTAAAATTCTTCCTTCAAGCATTTCTAACATAGCGCCACCACCAGTAGAAACATAACTCATTTTATCTTCTAACCCGAACTGTTTTACTGCTGAAACTGAGTCGCCACCACCAACTAGTGAGAAAGCGCCATTTGCAGTAGATTCTGCAATATATTCGCCTAAAGTAATGGTTCCGTGAGCAAATTTTTCCATTTCAAAAACACCTAACGGACCATTCCAAAGGATTGTTTTTGAATCCATTATAATTTTTTTGAAATTTTCTAATGATTTTGGTCCAGCATCAAGTCCTTGCCATCCGTCAGGAATTTCACGAACATCAACAATTTGTGTTTCTGCATCATTTGAAAAAGCATTGGCAGCAACAACATCAACTGGAATATGAATTTGAACACCTTTTTCTTTGGCTTTATGTAAAATTTCAATAGCTAAATCTAGTTTATCGTCTTCACAAATAGAATCTCCTACTTTTCCTCCCAAAGCTTTGATGAATGTAAAAGTCATACCGCCACCAATAATCATGTGGTCTACCTTATCTAAAATATTTTCAATAACGGTGATTTTAGAAGAAACTTTAGAACCGCCTAGAATAGCTGTAACTGGTTTGACAGAATTATTTAAAACTCTATTCAAACTATCTATTTCTTTTGCCAAAAGCAATCCGAAACATTTTTGATTTGGGAAAAATTGTGCCACAATTGTTGTAGATGCATGAGCTCTGTGGGCAGTTCCAAAAGCATCATTTACATAGATATCTCCAAGTTGAGAAAGTTCTCTAGCAAAATCAACATCTCCAGCTTCTTCTTCTGCGTAAAAACGTAAATTTTCTAGAAGTAAAACTTGACCTGGTTTTAAATTTTCGACAGCATTAAAAGCAACTTCTCCTCTACAATCTGAAGCAAATTCTACATTTGTTCCAAGAACTTCTGAAACTGTTTTAACGATATGTTTTAAAGAATATTTTTCTTCTTTTCCTTTTGGTCTTCCTAAGTGCGACATTAGAATTACACTTCCGCCGTCTGCAAGAATTTTATCAATTGTTGGCTTTGCAGCTTCAATTCTATTGGTATCTGTAACATTAAATTTTTCATCTAATGGAACATTAAAATCTACTCTGATTAAAGCTTTTTTATCCTTGAAATTGAAATCGTTTAAGGTTTTCATTTAAATTGCAGTGTTAATTGATATTAATCTGCAAATATAAGTATTTTGTTTTTTATTAAAAATGAGAAAAGTCAGGTCTGTTCATCTTCTATATCTTCGTCACATTTTGAACTTATTTTTACTCCTTCACGGACGAAAAATACTATATTTAAAATCAATTTCTTCAATAATTTTTGGAAACATATTTTTCTTTTCTACAATTGATTTATAGATTCCGCATATAAGTAAATTAATCGTCATTTTCTGTAATTAGTGCGTTGTTATTGTTTACTGATAAAATCCAAAGTTTACCTTGGTAAGTATTATTTATTTTAGAAAGATATAATGCTTGTGCTTCTTGTTCGTCGTCGACCTTTTTTAAATAAACATATTTATAGTTATTCTTTGGGTTGACCAACACTTTTGGCGTCAATCCTTTAGCTTTTAATGAATTGAAAAAGTTAACTGAATTTTCGGTTACTGAAAAAACATTTGCTACAATATAATAGCCTCCAGGTTCATTTGGTATAGAAACTATCTGAACATCAAAAAGTTCTTTTTTGTTTGGTTCTTTTACAACAACCTCTTGATTACTAAGCTTCTCTTTTATACTCGCATCAGCAATTAATTCATTATTGTTTTTATTAATAGCCAAAATTTGAATTCTATCTTCGTAAGTATCGTCTAGTTTTGAAAGATATAAATCTACTATTTCATTTAAATCATTGTTTTTCTTAAGATAAACATATCGATAATTATTTAAACCATTTGTAAAAAAGTCGGCTTCGATATCTTTTGATTTTAGAAAAGTCACAAATTCTATGGCGCTTTGTTCTGTTTTAAAAATATTAGCTACAATATAATATCCTGAAGTTGCAGATGAAATTGACGCAGTTTGAACTTCAATAATATTGTTTTTACTATCTATAATAGTGTTTTTCCTATTTCTGTTTACAGACGAGTTTGTTCTATAATCTTCAATTAAAAAATCTTTGTTGGCTGGTATAAATTTTATCAGATTATTTTTTGAAGCGACTTTCAATGGTTTATCATCCGTTGCAGCATAAATAATTTCATCCGTTGATGGAGTTACTTCTACTCCAAAAGCTGTAAAGAACATAAAACATCTATCTCCATTTGATTTAAGTCTTAAAGTAGCTTCTTTTATATTATTTCCTATTATTGTATTATTCGGATTTGGTATGGTAAACAGACAAGTGTCATAACCTAATGTGTTTTTGCTATCAGGATATCTATTAATAAAATTCTGATTTTCTATAGTAATCGAACTATTAAAAAAGTTATTGTCTTTTCTAATGTTTGTACTTAATGGTGTAAAAAGTTTGCTTTCGTTAGAACTAAAAAGCAATTGATCTCCTAAAAGATTGTTATCACCTTCTAAAGCGGCACATGCAATTTTTGATCTAACATTTCCTTTAGGTAGAGTTTGAAATCCATTAAATACAATATCTGTTGACTTGTCTGTAACACCAGCGAAACCATCATAACTTGTTACAAATTTTCCACTCATATTTTGGTCTTCGTAAACAATAAAAATAGTCCATCCTGCAGAAACGCCACCCTCGATTATTCCTTGAGTTGCTTTTATGTTAGCAACTGAATAAACACCAGAAGCATTGGATAATTCTTTTAAATAATCTGAAATATCAGCGTAAACTGCATAAGGAGCAATTGCATCAAACTCATTTTTTCCAGCACCATCAAATATAACTTGTCCTGAAACATCTATATATTTCTCTTTATTTGGTAACTTTAATTTTACACTAGAAAAAGTTCCTCTTGATGCATCTGTTGAAATAAACTTTTTTTCTGATTTTTGAATCCCAGCATTATAACGATAGGTTCCTGACCAGTAAAGTCCTGCATAAACAATTTTTTTTCTGTTAGGATTCTCAAGATATAACTCAGCACTACTAGAAGAAAAAGTAGATTCATCTTTATCAATATCAATATAAGCCATGTCAAATTCATCATTCAATTTGGCATACGAAGTAAGATTATAGTATGGTTCGTTAGGACCATTTGTAAAGTCAACTCTGTTTACACTATTATTAGCAATTATAGTCATATCGCCTTTGACAAATCCTTGGTAACGAATTTTAAAGGGAACCGAAAGTTGAGCAAAATTAGTATTACTAACTAAAAGCATAGTTAGCAAAAATATTTTTTGTAAAGTAATTTTAGCATTCATGATTCTAAGTTTTTTAGATTGGGGTCTTTAAAACATTTGAAAAAATGGTTATAACAATTCAAAATTATAATAAATGTCGATTAAATGCATTATTTAGACGATTAAATGCTATTTTTTTACTGAATTTAAATACTATTTCCTGCTAATTTATAAAATTTGAACGTTTTTTCTTACATTTTTTTTAAAGTTATCAACAAAATAAATGCTATTTTTTATT
>CANGUP010000148.1 GCA_947457105.1 Flavobacteriaceae bacterium | reverse complement strand
TGTAACCAAACCGCGTCATATCGAAATTCAAATTATGGCTGATAGTCATGGAAATGTTTTGTATGTATTTGAAAGAGAATGTAGCATTCAACGTCGCCATCAAAAAGTAGTTGAAGAAGCACCATCATCTATTTTAACTCCAGAAATGCGTAAAAAAATGGGTGAAGCAGCAGTAAAAGTAGCTCGTGCTTGTGATTATCTTGGAGCTGGAACTGTTGAGTTTTTATTAGACGATAAACATAATTTCTATTTCCTCGAAATGAATACGCGTTTGCAAGTAGAGCATCCAGTTACTGAAATGGTTTCTGGTTTAGACTTGGTCGAATTGCAAATAAAAGTAGCTCGCGGAGAAGCTTTAGAAATCAAACAAGAAGATTTAGTAATTCACGGTCATGCTATGGAACTTCGTGTATATGCCGAAGATCCAATGAATGATTTCTTACCAAATGTTGGAAATTTAAGTACTTATAAGTTACCAGAAGGCGAAGGAATTCGTGTAGATAATGGTATCGAAGAAGGTATGGATGTTCCAATTTATTATGATCCAATGCTTTCCAAATTGGTAACTTACGGAAAAACTCGTGAAGAATCTATCGAGTTAATGATTAAAGCAATTGATAATTATCATGTAGAAGGTGTTGCGACAACTTTACCTTTCGGAAAATTTGTAATGGAACACGAAGCCTTCCGTTCAGGTGATTTTGATACAGGTTTTGTAAAAGCCTATTACAGTCCTGAAAAACTGAAAGCAAATCTAGATATAGAAGCTGAAATTGCAGCGATGGTTGCTTTAAAACAATATGTTGCTGATAAAAAAATCTTAAGATTACCAATAATAAGTGATTAGTGAAAAGTGATTAGTAAAAAGTAATTATCTAATTTTCACATTAACTCATTGACACATAAAATAAAATGGAAGATAAAATTAAAATATTAAACGATAAAATAGCTTTAGCCAAATTAGGTGGAGGCGAAAAACGAATAGCATCGCATCATGCCAAAAAGAAATTAACGGCTCGTGAGCGTGTCGAATATCTTATGGATGAAGGTTCTTTTGAAGAAATCGGAATGTTGGTAACGCACAGAACGACTGACTTTGGAATGGAAAAAGAAATCGTTTATGGAGATGGTGTTATAACAGGTTACGGAACAATCAATGGTAGAGTAGTGTATGTTTTTGCACAAGATTTCACTGTTTTTGGAGGTTCATTATCAGAAACTCATGCCGAAAAAATTTGTAAAGTGATGGACATGGCTCTAAAAAGTGGCGCGCCAATGATTGGATTGAACGACTCTGGTGGAGCAAGAATTCAAGAAGGTGTTCGTTCGCTTGGTGGTTATGCCGATATTTTTTATAGAAATGTTCAATCTAGCGGAGTAATTCCTCAGATTTCTGCCATTATGGGTCCTTGTGCTGGTGGAGCAGTTTATTCACCTGCTATGACCGATTTTACTATGATGGTAGAAGGAAATAGTTATATGTTTGTTACTGGTCCAAATGTTGTGAAAACGGTGACTAATGAAGAAGTTACTTCAGAAGAATTAGGTGGAGCAAGTACGCATTCAACTAAATCTGGTGTAGCACATATTACTTCTCCAAACGGAATTGAGTGTTTAGAAGACATCAAAAAGTTATTAAGTTATTTGCCACAAAACAACAGAGAAACTACGCCAAAATTACCTTACGTAACCAATGAAGAAGTTCGTGAGAAATTGGATACTATCGTTCCTGATAATGCCAACAAGCCTTATGATATGCATGATGTAATTGACAACATCATCGATGAAGATTCTTTCTTTGAAATTCATAAAGATTTTGCAGAAAATATTATTGTAGGTTTTGCAAGATTAGGAGGAAGAAGCATTGGAATTGTAGCAAACAATCCTAAATTTTTAGCAGGATGTTTGGATGTAAAATCTTCTATCAAAGCGGCTCGATTTGTACGTTTCTGCGATTGTTTCAACATTCCTTTATTGGTTTTAGAAGACGTTCCTGGATTCTTACCTGGAACCGACCAAGAATGGAATGGTATCATCGTTCATGGAGCGAAATTATTATATGCTTTCAGCGAAGCTACTGTGCCTAGAGTTACTGTAATTACACGTAAAGCTTATGGTGGTGCGTATGACGTAATGAATTCTAAGCACATTGGTGCTGATATGAACTTTGCTTGGCCAAGTGCAGAAATTGCTGTAATGGGAGCAAAGGGAGCTTCAGAAATTATCTTCAAAAAAGAAATTAGCGAAGCAGCCGATCCAGCAGCTAAATTATTAGAAAAAGAAGCAGAATATGCTGACTTGTTCGCTAATCCATACACAGCTGCGCAACGTGGTTTTATTGATGAGGTTATCTTACCAAAAGATACTCGAAGAAAACTACTAAAAGCATTCAGTATGCTAGAAAACAAATTGGTAGATACACCAAAACGCAAACACGGAAACATTCCGTTATAATTATTTTTTTATAAGTTAAAAACCCGTTTTGCATTGCAAAACGGGTTTTTTTGTGAGGTTTTACACTTGACCTTTTCTTGGAAATTCAGGCTTTTTTGGAATAATATTGATTTCTTTTTTTAATTGAAATGTAGTTTTACCCGAGGCAATTTTTAAAAAGACCTTGTAATTTCTAGGAGTAGTAAAAGTAGTGTCCAATTTGATAGCAAAATCACCATTTAGGGCTTTTTCATTTGAAGATAAGACGATTATAAACGAGTCATCGGAGTTCTTTTTTATTTCATAATTTACTGAAACATCTTCATTCATTACCGGAATTAGAATACTATTTGACCAATCATTAATAACCATTGGTTGCTCAAATTTTAGATATTTATCTACTTCAGTAGGATAAATTTGTTTTCCATCGAGCACTATTTTTTGTATGTCCCAATTACCTTCAATACTGATTTTGTTGGGTTTGTAAAAAGCAAAATACAATACAAAAACCACTAGAAGACTAATAAATACTATTTTAATTCTTTTCATTGGTTGGGAATGTTGTATTTATTGAGAAAGGTTTACACAAAATTCGCATTAATTACCTAAAAATGGCGAGTAGCCATAAACAGCTTTTTTTGCTAACGGTCGATGCTAGAGCTCGTGGCGGCTTATGGAAAGTTTTTTTTCCATAACCGAACGAGCGAAGTTATGAAAAGAAAACGAACAATTTATCGAAAAACTAGCCATGAGATATAGCATTTGTTGGCGGCAGTTACTATTTTAATCTACATAAGTTTCACGCAAAACACTTTTTACTTTTGTAGTTTCTTTTTCTGTCAAACTTCCTAAAATTTTTATTATTCTTTGTCTGTCAACAGTTCTGATTTGATCTAACACAATCCAGCCTTTTTTCTTATCATGATTTATTTCAACTCTAGTTGGATAAGTTTTTGAGCTGCTTGTCATTGGCGCAACTACAATGGTTTGCAAATATTTGTTCATTTCGTTTGGCGAAATAATTACACACGGTCGCGTTTTTTTCATTTCGCTACCAATAGTTGGATCAAGATTTACTATAACGATTTGATGTTGTTTTAAATCCATTCTTCAAGATTTTCGTCTTCAAAGACATCGTTAATCAACAATTTATCATCACCATTTTCGTGCATTTTTTTGAATGCTTTTTCCCAACCATTTCTGGGTTCTGACTTTGGTTTAAGAATAATATAACCTTTCTCAAGAATGAGTTCAACTTTGTCAGTTATATTATATTTTTCAAGTAAGGTTTTCGATAAACGAATTCCTTTAGAGTTTCCGATTGGTATTATTGAAATCTCCATAATTATGTAATTTAGTGACCACAAAGTTATTACTTTATTTATAACAACCTAATTTTTTTATATGGATATTTTTTTTGTAGTTACGAGAGCAAATTGCCACCAACGTTCCGACTTCTAGTCAGTTGCGAACTTCGAAACGAATTATTTTCTATCAAAGATAAAATTTCTTGCGAGAAATAAACGTGAATTTACCACAAAATTCGCAATCTTGCCAAACGACTATTATAGGTGGTTTTTCATATCCATCATTCCATGCAAAATTCTAACAACTTCAATTTCTTCTAGAGAAACTATTTGGTAGAAAATAATATGTTCACCAGTTTTAAAGCCTAACACATTTTTTTCGACTACATCATAAGATTTACCTTGATTTGGTTTATTTGCTAATTCCTGACACGAATCCATAAGTAACAAGTAATAAATCTCTGCTTGATTTTCAGACCAAGTTTTTACTGTATAATCCCAAATGTCATTTAAATCATCAACGGCTCTGTTGTTTAAATAAAATTTTGCCATTATTTTTTTCTAGCCTTAAGAATTTCTAAATGCTTTTTAGGATCAAAGTCAACTGCTCGACCACTTTCAATTCCTTCACGAATTGCATTCCTTAAAACAATTATCCGGCTTTCTTCTTCTTCCAAAAGGCGAAGTCCAGCACGTACAACTTCACTTGCATTGCTAAAACGGCCTTTAGAAACAGTTGATTCTATAAAACTTTCGAAATGATTACCTAAAGATATTGATGTGTTTCTTCCCATGATTTCTTCATTTTTTGGTAAAGTTACCAAATTTTGGTAATCATGCAAATACTTTCTTAGAAATTTTGGAAAAATCACCTATAACGTTCGCCTTGCGCTAGTGGCGGTTTTTAGCACCAAGCCTTTGCAAATATAAAACAATGTTTTGATTAAACAATATCCTTTTCGGATATATCTCGAACCCCGCCATTAGTGCAAACTGCTGTTAGCCGACGTTTTTTTCAAAAGTTCCAGTTGTTTTGTTGAAATAATATTTTTCAATGAGTTTTTGAGGTTTTATCTTTAAACTGTAACTTTTTGGTTTATTAATATATTTGCCTTTATATACTTTAATTGTATCTACGCATTCGTTTTTCTTTTTGTAAAAGATGTCAATATAATTTACGAAATCTAATTTTTCTTCGTCTTCTACCCAACTAAATGATGATATTTCATAATCAAAAATTGAACTTATCTTTTGGGTTTTAGAATTATACCTCATTATATTCATATAGTGATAATTTCCCATTGTTCCGCCACCAGCAGATTCTACAATAAATTCTTTTTGATTATCATTACAATTAACATCAATAAATTTTAAATCTTCACTGCCTCCATATTTTGGTCCTTTAGGATCAAAGTATTCTATTTCTTTTTTAGTTTTTCCATCAAAAAAAGTATAAAAACCCATTTCAGAAAATATATACTCAGGAATATTATCAGTGTTTAAATTTATCCTTTGAGGGTTATTAGATTTAATGTAGTCATTAAATATCTTTTTTTTATTTTCTATATTTTCACTTTTCTGTTTCGTTATTTTGTCTTCGTTTATTTGTTTTTTACAACTAATAAAAAAGATTATTGTAAGAATTAAAGTTGTTTTGTGCAGATTTTTCATAAAATGTTGGCTAACGTTCGCCCGTTTGCATTCAGTTGCTGCCGCCGACACTGACCAAACAAATCTACAAAATTAATATGAAAGATAAAATTGAAAATATCTGAGTATTTTCCACGAAGACAAAACGCAAGAACAAGCCCAGCAATAGCTTGAAACTGGGGTTAGCAGTAGTACTTTAACTTGTCAAATTTTTATAGTTTTGTTCACCGATTAATCCTTTTTCAAAGTATGTTTTTAGCTCACTTTTAAAAATCTTTATGTTTTCAGTTTTTGTTTGTAAGAAATAATATTTATTAATTTTATTGTTGCAAATAATCTCAATATAGTTTTTCAATCCATTTGATTTTTTCGGATTTAAAGCTGAGATATTTCCGTTAAATTTTCCACGAATTGAATAGTTAAGAATACTAATTTTTTCAATATCATTTATCAAGTATGTGTTTTCTCCACAAATAATTTTTTCAGTATCAATTATTAAGTATCCTGAATAAGTTCCATTTTCAGTTTCGTATCTAAATAAGTTTATGTTAATTACGTAAATTAAACAATAAACTGTGAAAATAACAACCATTACAAAATATAGTAATTCTAAATTTTCAATATTTTGAGGAAACATTTTTTTTGAAAAATAAGTAATTAGAACAAGAGAAATAAGTATAAATAAAACTTTCGTGGATTTATGTATTTTTATAGAATTATCAGGATAAAATATCTTTAATTTCTTCATTAAGTTTCTATTTTCGTCTGTTCGGATAGTATTACTGCTAACGTCAGACTGTGAAAAAAGAGTTTTTTCACAGCCTGACGTCCCGGCGCTTGGCGAGGTTGCGAACTTCGGAACCGATTATTTTCTATCAAAGATAAAATTTCTTGCGAGAAATAAACGTGAATTTACTACAAAATTCGCAATCTTGTCAAACGCCTGTGCGTGTTGCACAACTCAAATATACAAAACCTTGTAAATAAATTTGATTTTTTTTAAATTTACTCATGCAAGGAAAAAAGACATTTACACCACAGTTATTTGTATCGGTAAATTTGTTGGATTTAGTTCCGGCAGA
>CANGUP010000147.1 GCA_947457105.1 Flavobacteriaceae bacterium | reverse complement strand
TTGTTTCTTAATAACAATCGAAGGTCATTTTTCAAGAACGTTCCTAAAGTTCCGAATTGGTCGAGAAAAGAAAAGTTTTGTGTGTTTGCAATTTCACTTTTCTTAGCCAAACCTTCGTCTAAATTCAAATTACTTTTAAAATAATTGAAAGCAAAATAATATGTAGCAACTACCAAAAGTATCGGAATCAAAAACACAAAAACCGTTTCGTACATTCCTTGAAAAAAAGGTTGTGTGTAAAGCGTAACATCAAATAATTTATAATAATGAACGAGTCCTAAACCTGCAACTACAGCCAAAACCGAGTAGAAAATACCGTCTTTATTATTGATTAAAACATTTATAAAATTATTTAAATAAAACAGCGCTATAATTCCTAAATGCCAAAGAATTACATTCAAAACAGAATAACCATTCATCATCAAAACGATAGAAAACGGAATAAAAAATAACGCATGCGACCAATTGAAAAAAGACAAAGCCGTTTTCCCTAAAGTAAAATGAACAATCGTATTTCTTTTTATCGGTAAAGTCAATAATGGACGAATATTCATCACAGGCATCTTTTGAAGAAAATATCTTATAAATAAATCTACAGCAAGATAGTAAATCATAAATTTATTTACTGTTGATAGCGGTTCGAGTCCAGATTCTTTCAAAATAAAGAAGGCTCCAACTCCAGCTGCAATAAAAATCACCATAAAATAAGCTGCAAAAAAACCAATAAAGATTTTCATTGCAATATTAGTTCCCAATGATGCCGAACGAAGAAATGCCTTCCATTCGAGCATAATAAAATGTTTGAACATAGTTGATTGTTTTTGGATGAAGTATTAGATGATGAATTTATAAAATTGTTACAAACTAATTTGAAAACTCATATTCAGGATAAGTTTCTTTGAGATATTCTTCTGCTTTGGATGGAATTAAAATTAAAACAATGTATTCTAGCAAAACCAAAAGTATAATTAAAAAACTAACTAATAATAAAAACCAATTGTCATAATTTTCACCTTTAAGATGTAAGGTAAATTGTATTGGTAAATTTATAATTCCAGACATCGAACCATAACCAAAAATTATTTCTTTAAACATCCATTTCTTGCCAGATAATTGGGATTGTTTTTTGGATTTTCGGGATATAATTAGAATTCCAGCGAAGAAAATTATTGTAAGTATAACAAATGTCGTTTGTAAAAAGGGAATATCTTTTTGCCAAAATTTCAACAAAACAAAAACGAATGCAACCGAGATAATTGTGCCAATAATTTTAGGGATTGAGAAAAAGGTTTTTAAATTTTTTAAAACTATTTTATTGTATTTTTTAGTCAAATAAGCTTGTCTTTTTTCAACCACATCCATAAATCCAAAAACACCAAATTTTTTGAACTCCATTTGTAATGCTTCATCAAAAGAAAGTTTTGGATTTTCTTGCCATTGTTCTTCAATTGCATTTGCTAAATGATCAACTAATTCGGTTTGCAAATCATAATATTCCACGTAATGTTGACGCGTGAAAATGTATAATTTTTTGATTTGTTCTTTACTTAACTTCATCTTAATAACTCAATTTAGGTTGTACCAAACTTTGCATGTTTTTTATGAAATCCTCCAATTCTGCCAATCGATTAACGGTTTCTGTAGTGCCTTTTTCGGTTAATTTATAATACTTTCGTAATCGATTGTCTACATTTTCTACTTCTACTTCAAGAATGCCTTCAGCTTCTAGTTTATGTAATGCAGGATATAAAGCGCCTTCGGTTATTTTTAAATCACCACTTGTAATTTCTTTTACTTTTTGAGTGATTTCATAACCGTACATTCTACCGTTTTCCTCCAAAAGTTTCATCACTATTGTGTTCAAACTTCCTTTATATAATTGCGAATTTTTCATCTAAATTGTATTTTGAAAAACAAATATACATAAGAATTTTATATACATAAGATTTCTATGTATAAATTTAATTTTTGTTGAACTATTTGGTTTCTTACCTTTGTAAAAATTACTTACCATGTCACAATTCTATAAATTACAAATCAAAGAAGTAAAACGTGAAACTCCTAATGCGGTTTCTGTAGTTTTTAATGTTCCTTCTGAATTACAGTCTGCTTATCAATTTATTGCAGGTCAATATATTAATCTAAAACTTACGCTTGACGGACAAGAAATACGTCGTGCCTATTCTATATGCTCTTCACCAGAAAGTGGTGAACTACGAATTGCAATTAAATCAGTAAAAAATGGACATTTCTCAAAATTTGCAAACGATAATTTAAAGGTTGGTGATATTATAGAAGTTGGTCAACCTGAAGGTAAATTTACTTTTGAACCACAAACTGGCAGACAAAGAAACTACACTGCATTCGTTGCTGGAAGCGGAATTACTCCAGTTATGTCGATTTTAAAATCGGTTTTGCATAACGAAAAAGACAGCACTTTTGTTTTAGTTTACGGAAATAAAAACACTGACGAAACCATATTTCATCATGAATTACACGATTTGCAACAACAATATGTTGGAAGATTTTTTGTGCATTTTGCTTACACTCAAATTAAGGTTGAAAATGAACTTTTTGGTCGAATTGACAAAGCCAACGTGAACTTTGTTTTGAACAACAAACACAAAGAAAAAGAATTCTCAAAATTCTATTTATGTGGTCCAGAAGAGATGATTAATTTAGTTACCAATGTTTTAAAAGAACATAATGTTGCTGATAAAAACATCAAATTTGAATTATTTTCAACATCAACTTCAGCAGAAAAAGAAATTGCAACTTCGGAAAATGGTCATACAAAAATCACAGTTTTAGTTGACGATGAAGAAACAACTTTTGAAATGAGTCAGAAGCAAACTTTATTAGAAGCAGCTTTAAAACAAGGCATCGATGCTCCTTATTCTTGTCAAGGAGGAATATGCAGCAGTTGTTTAGCGCGAATTTCAAAAGGTACAGCCGAAATGAAAAAGAATTCCATTTTGACTGATAAAGAAGTTGAGAGTGGTTTAATTTTAACTTGTCAAGCGCATCCAACAAGTAGTGAAATATTTGTTGATTTTGATGATGTTTAGATTTTAAATTCCAATATAAAGAATTCCAAATTCCAATTTTGTTAAGCAAGATTGGAATTTATTTTTTGGATAATATCTTTAACCGGAATACTTCGCATCACATCATCATAGCCAGCAACTTTTTTATTTCCATACACAGAAGTTGGTAATAAAGGATATTGATTTCTATCGGAAGTCAAGCAATTTTCTAAAGGTTGATTAAATGGTGAAAAACCAGCGAAAGGATGTGTTGCGCCCCAAAGCGTGATGGTTTTTATTCCAAACATGGCAGACAAATGTGCGTTTCCACTGTCCATTGATACCATTAAATCTAAATTTGAAATCAGATGTAATTCATCTTCAAAAGATATTTTTCCTGCAAAGTTGAATACGTTTTTATGCTCTTTTGCAAACTCTTCTAATAGTTCCATCTCGTGTTTTCCACCACCAAAAAGCAGTATTTTTTGGTTTTGAATTTCAGATAATTTACGAATAACTTCTCTCATCAAATCCATTGGATAGGTTTTACTTTGGTAATGAGCAAAAGGTGCTATTCCTATCCATTTTTGACTTTTAATTCCAATACTATTTTGAGCTTTCAAAGGAATACTCATTTGTTGCAAAAAAACTGGATTGCTTAAATCTATATCATAACCTAACTGTTTAAAAGTATCAATATGTCTTTCAAACATTGATTTTAATGGCTTGAAAATTTTGTTTTCTGCTCGAGTTAATTCATTTTTCTCTTTTCTACCTTTATCAGTATAAGCTACTTTTTTTCCACTTAAAGCAAATAAAAATCTAATAACTTTTGAACGCAAAACGTTGTGCAAATCGGCAACTTGTTCAACGTTTTGTTGTTTGATTTCTTTGTATAATCTACACAATCCAAATATTCCTTTGTGTTGGTGATTGGTATGAACAGATAAAAAAGTTACATTAGGTATATTTTCAAAAATTGGTTTGAAAAATGGTCGAGATACCATCGTTATTTTAACTTCTGGATACTGATTGACCAATGCTAAAATAATAGGAACTGTCATTGCGACATCTCCCATTGCAGAGAGTCGAATGACAGCTATATGTTTTGTTTTATGTGACAAAGTTTGTCGGAAATTATTTTTTATTTTGATACAAAACCGGATTCAGATCATCGTCATTGTACATTTTCATTTGTTTGTAAACCTTCATGAATTTGTCACCATTTTCAATATCAGTCAATAAATCGTCGATTGCTGTTGATAAATCAGTTCTTTGCTCTAAAAGTACGTTCAGTTTTTCTTGACATTTATCTCTGTGTTCTTGTGAAGCTTCAGCACGAGTTGCTTCTTCGTTCATATGATAAATTTTTAAAGCTAAAATTGACAATCTATCAATTGTCCAAGCAGGAGATTCTGAATTGATTTTTGCAGAAGATTTTACTTCAACATGTGCATATTTTTGAAGAAAATAACTGTCAATATATTCTACCATGTCGGTACGCTCTTGATTAGAAGCGTCTATTTTTCTTTTCAAAGTTAATGCAGCAACAGGATCGATATTTGGGTCACGAATAATGTCTTCATAATGCCATTGAACGGTGTCAATCCAATTTTTAAAATATAATAAATGTTCTATTTTTTCCTTTGGATACGGATTGTTAATAGGTTGGTTTACATTGTCGTAAACGTGATAATCCTTGATACTTTGTTCAAATATAGAATAGGCAAATTTTGAAAACATGATGATTAATTTTATTTGCAAAGATAGTTTTTATACTTTTGAAAATAGTTTAGAAGTTTAAAAAAATTTAGAAGTTTAAATTATAAATCTAAAATTGGAAAATCCTTAATCCTAATTCAAAATGCAAATTCATTACATTTCTGAAAACAATAGTATTCTTAATCATTTTTTGGCAGAAATTCGTGATGTCAACATTCAAAAAGACAGTATGCGTTTTAGAAAAAACATTGAGCGTATTGGAGAAATTATGGCGTATGAATTGAGTAAAACTTTAGAGTATAAATCAATAAATGTTCAAACTCCTCTTGGCGTAAAACATACTACAACAATTGCAGACAATGTCGTTTTATGTTCCATACTTAGAGCAGGTTTAGCATTGCATACAGGTTTCATCAATATTTTTGATAATGCAGAAAATGGTTTTGTTTCTGCTTATCGCCATCATCCAAACAATGATGATTATTTTGAAATTTTAGTAGAATACCAAGCAGCTCCTTCATTTGAAAATAAAAACTTAATTCTAATTGATCCTATGTTAGCAACAGGTCAATCTATTGTTGCTGTTTTAAATAAATTGCATTTGGAACAGAAACCAAAAGAAATTCATATTGCCGTTGTTATCGCTGCTCCAGAAGGAATTGCTTATCTTGAAGAAAATCTTCCAAATAATTGTCATCTATGGGTTGCCGCTCTTGATGAAAAACTAAACGAGAAAAATTACATTATTCCTGGACTTGGCGACGCTGGAGATTTAGCTTACGGAAGCAAATTATAATTGAGAAAAGAAACAAAAAACACAGCATATTATTGACACAAATAAAATGATTTCTTGTTGAATTTTATTCTGTAGATACTCTATAGTGTTTGTAGCAATTATAGCCATTGGCAAAAATGTGTAAACTAATACATCATTACTTTTATTGGCAGAAATAAAGAAAATTGCCATACCAATAAAAAAAGCTAACAACACTTTTTTATAGGACGCTTGTAAATTTAGTGGCTTGTTTGTTAATGTAAACAGATAGGGAAAAACAAAAAAAACAGCAAATACAGCATAAATAGAGAAAGCAATATTTTGATAATTATTAGTAAAATAGTTTACCTGCAAATTTATTACTTCCGATTGAAGGTAAACATCAATAGCTTCTTTATCAAATAATAAAGCATAAAAAACAAAGATTATTGATGAACTGAAAAGGGCTACAAAAGGAATTAACCAATTTCTATAATCTCTAGAAACGTGAAAAATTATTGAGATGTAAACCAATAAAATAAAAAGTATTGCCCAAAAATGGAATAAACTAGCTACAAAAATCCATAACGAAGCATCAAATATTTTTTCTTTTGGGGCTTTCAATGTTTGTAAAGAAACCAATCTTCTCATCGCTAATAAAATGAAAAAATTAGATACAATTAGTTTGTAATTATCTAAAACATTCGGGAAAAACATTAAAAAAATAAAGGAAAATAAAATAGTATAAGCACTATCCTTAGTTAATGCGTTTTTTTTGACAATAAAATTTGATATAAAAAGTGATGCAAATAAAATCAATAATAAAGCCGACTTTTTTGCAATTTCAAATAACGAACTTGTCCATTTTGTATCCTGAAACTGGTAGGTAAAAAAGACAAAAACCATCAAAATTCCTATAAAAGAATAATTAATTGGTGTAGATTTTTTAAAAACGCTTGTTATCATGAGGATATTTTATATTTTTGTGGATGTAAATATAACACTTGTTTAAAAAT
>CANGUP010000146.1 GCA_947457105.1 Flavobacteriaceae bacterium | reverse complement strand
AGTGTGCGAAATAAATTTGCATCACCAGTTGTAGGTTTGCCTCAAGAAGAACCCATTTTTACTTTGAATCAATATCCAGTAAAACTACTTGAAGGTTTTATGAGCAATAGTAGAAATATTATTGTCATTAAAAAAGAAGCCAAAAGCCAGTTTAGAATTGAAGACAATGAATACGCCAATCCGCAAGTAGTTTTTCATGTTTCTGGCAAAACGGTTCAAGAGATTTTAGACACTATTCAGGCAAACGATTCACTTATTATTAGTAGAATAAAAACTTCTGAAATCAAAGTTTACCAAGACAGAATTAAAAAAGATTCGGTTTTAGATTATAAAAAAATTGTAGAAAAATTCAATATCAAGATTAACATTCCTTCTAAATATAGAATGGTAATGCATGGTAAAAAATTTATTTGGTTCAAAAAAGATATCACAAGCGGTAACATGAGTTTGGTTTTTTATCAAGTACCACTCAATAGCATTAAAGACAATGGTAAAGCCGTCAACAGAGTTATCCAAATTCGTGATTCTATTGGTAGGATTTATATTCATGGAGCTGTTCCAAAAACTAGAATGATAACAGAACCAGCATTTTCTCCTTATTTTTCAAAAACCAAAATTTTCAATAGAGAAACATTTGAAACCAAAGGAAATTGGGAATTACTTCACGAATCAATGAATGGACCATTCATCAATTATGCTATTATTGACAAAACCAACAACAGAATTTTAATAATAGAAGGATTTTGCTATGCTCCTTCAAAACAAAAAAGAGATTTAATGTTCGAATTGGAATCCATTATTAAATCGGTACAGTTTTTAAAAAAGAAATAAAATGGTAGAAAGCATTAAATGGAAAATAAAGCGATTTAACGAACTATCTCTTCAAGAACTATATTCTATACTACAACTTCGCTCCCTTGTCTTTGTAGTGGAACAAAATTGCGTTTATCAAGATATTGATGGCAAAGATGAAAAAGCATTACACTTACTTGGTGAGTTAGAAGGCAAAATTGTTGCTTACGCAAGATTGTTTAAAGCTGGACACTATTTCGATAATGCTTCCATCGGAAGAGTTATAGTTCATCCGGAAGCGCGCGACAAAAAGTTTGGACACGAAATGATGCAACAAGCAATCGCAGGTATAGAAACTTATTTTAAAGAAACTAAAATAACTATTTCGGCACAATTGTATTTAAAGAAATTCTACGAAAGCCATAATTTTGTTCAAACAAGCGAAATGTATCTAGAAGACGATATTCCGCATATTGAAATGAAACGAGAGCATTAAACCTTTGTAATTAAAATCTCTACACGTTTATTATCAGATTCTATTCCACCAGGAATTGGAAACTTTCTTCCGTAACCCATGTGAGTCATTCGGTTTGGTGAGATTCCTTTTTCAATTAAATAGTCAAATATTTTTTGAGCTCTTGTGTGTGATAAATTGTTTTTTCCGGAAAATCTGTCATGAGCATCGCTATGAGCGCTTCCTATGCAACAAACATGACCTTGAATTTCAATGGTTGTGTTGGGATTTTCATTTAGATAAACCACTATTTTTTCAAGCTCAATAATTGCTTCTTCTGGATTTTCAAAAATCGTTAGACTACCTTTAAAAAGTAGATTTTTGATAATGATTTTGTCTCCAACAACTAATTTATCTGAAAAAGTTTTGTAATTTTTGTAATGGTTTTCAGAGTCTTTGTTTGAAACAATATTTTCTTCAGAACTTTTAGAGAAAGTAATTTCTAGAACAGCTTTTCTATTGTTTTTTCTTGATTCATCGACAGAAGAGATGTTTGTTAGAGGAAGTTCTCCTTTGCCAAGAATAGAGTTGCAATTCAGATTAAATTCCTTTTTTAAATAATTTGCAACTGATTGTGCTCTATTGGTTGATAAAATCAAGTTGTTTTCTGTAGAGCCAATATCATCACAAAAACCTTCAATTGAAATTGATGTAATTACTAAAGTTTCATCAGAAAAAAAATCAGTCAAAGTTCCTTCAGCCTCAGAAGATAAAGCGAATTCTTTTGAATTAAATAAAACTACAATTGATTTTTGTTCTTCTTGTGAATAAAGAACGGAACAACAAAAAAGGAACAACAAATAAATTTGATTCATAAATTATATCTTGGTAATTACCAACTCAACACGTCGGTCATATTCTGGTTCTTTACCAAGTGGAACTGTATTTCCGTATCCTTTGAATGTCATTCTGTTTTTTGGAACCCTTCTAAATGCCAAATATTTAAAAACCGATTGTGCTCTATTGGTAGATAATTGACGTTTTTTAGTATCTTTATCAATAGCTTCTTTTTGATTTGGCGGCGTGCAACAAACATGTCCTTGAATTTCAAACTCAATGTTTTTATATCTCAAACACAACAGTGCTACCTTGTCTAATTCGCTTTTGGCTTTAGTTGTAAGGTGACTGCTACCTTTTTCAAAAAGAATATTTTCAAGATAAATATGATCGCCTACCACATGATTTTTTTGAATCATATTATAAAACCCAGGCAAAACCAATTTAGGAAGTTCTTTTAGGTTTAAAACAACGTCCACACGGCGATTTTTAGAGCGTTTTTCGGGAAGATTATCTACAATATCATCATCAATAAGTATCCTTCCTTTTCCTTCAATGGTAACGATGATTTTGTTTTTGATACCATTTTCTATCAGTTTATTTTGAATGGTATTGGCTCTATTTGTAGAAAGCTTAAAATTATAAGCTTCTTTTCCAATGTCATCGGTGTAACCAAAAATTTCTACTGATTCAATTCTAGTAGAATCCATATTTTTAATGAAATTGACTACTTCTTTGGCTTGTTTTTCATCTAATGAAAATTTATCAAATTCAAAATAAACAGAATAAACGGCTTCCTCTTGGGCAGAAACAAAACCAAAAAACAAAAGCGGTAAATATTTTAAAAATCGAAACATTATTGTAGTATTTTGTTGTACTCAGTTGGGTTAGCCAAAATAGAACTTGCTTTAGCAATTTCTAGATTATTTTTTACATAATATTGGTACAATCCTTCTTTGTATTGATAACGTTTAATGATTTCATCCAGAATTAATTTCTTAATTTCCTTTTGATTTTTATCTAAAAGCGCTTCTTCACTTTTTTGTAGAGCAGCAAATAATTGATCGTATTGTGCTTTAATAGATTCGTCAATTTTTTCTTTTTTAGCTTTTTCTAAAGTGTTTTTCAATGCTAATTCTGTTTCTGTATCGAAGCTAATTTTTTCTTTTTTCAAAAACGCTTTAAAGTCTGCAAAATCTGCATCAGTAATGGTTGGAATTTTATCTCCAAGCGAAGGATTTTTGTAGTAGTAATTCGTTACATAATTAAAAATTCCATCATTCTTTTGAAGTACCTCAGCAATAGTGCTTAGTTTAGTTTCTTCCAATTCTACATCAGGTTGAATTCCACCACCATCATAAACTGTTCTTCCTTTTTTGGTTTTGAAGGCTGTATATTTTGAGGCATCTGTACGAGTAGCTTTTCCGTCTTTGTCTTTATGCCAATAGTCTAATGCTTGAATACATCTTCCTGCTGGTGTATAATAACGAGATATTGTAACTTTTACTTGAGTTCCATAAGTCATATCAATTGGCCTTTGAACCAAACCTTTTCCGAAACTTCGGCTACCAATTACAACGGCACGATCTAAATCTTGCAAAGCACCAGAAACAATTTCAGAAGCCGATGCACTTTTTCCATCTACGATAATCGCTAGTGGTATTTGCAAATCAATAGGCTCTCTAGTTGTCTTGTAAGTAACATTATACTTAGGATTTTTAGATTTAGTTGTTACAATAACTTCACCTTTGGGCACAAAAAGATTGCACACATTTACAGCTTCGTTCAAAAGACCTCCTGGATTTCCTCTTAAATCTAAAATAATTCTTTCAGCACCATCTGCTTTTAGTTTTTCAAGTGCTTCTTTGGTTTCTTGAGTGGTTTTTCTGTTGAAAGCAGAAAGCACAATATATCCTGTTTTTTCATCAATTTTTGAGAAAAACGGAACGGCTTTTATTTCTACTTCATCTAAAACGATTTGTGCTGTTAGTGTTTTTCCTTGACGAAGGTATTTTACTTCAACTTTAGTGTTTTTGGCTCCTTTTAACAACTGAGAAGCGTCTTCTTTAAAATCAGCCAATAGCACGTCACCAATTTGAATTATGGCATCACCAGCTTTCAATCCGGCTTTGTCTGCAGGAAATCCTTTGTAAGGTTCTTTGATGATTAGTTTATCTTCTTTTCGAGTAATCATTGCGCCAATTCCGGTATATTCGCCAGTGTTGTTGATTTTAAATTTTACAACATCTTGTTCGTTGAAATAATTAGTATACGGATCTAAATCAGCTAACATACTTTTGATTGCTTTATCCATCAATTCAGAAGGATTTACTTCATCAACATAGTTTTGATTTACGGTTTTGAAAAGTGTTGTGAAAATTTCAATTTGCTTAGCAATTTCAAAAAAATCGTCTTTGAAACTAGCGCCAACAAATAAAAAACCCGAGGCAACAATCGGAATTATATATCTTTTTTTAAAGTATTGAAACATAATTGTATTTCTTTTTTCTTGTATTATGAGTTTACGAATGTAATAAACAGTGTCAAATATATTGTAATATGATTAGAAAACTAATTTTTTAATTTATCCTTAAGAATTCAATTTCAAATGTTCTTCTTTAAGAACAGCTATCCATTTTTCGAAAAGCAAAATTGTTTTTTCATTTATTTCGGAATAAGTCAGTCGTTCTTTGGTTTGATAAAAAAACATAACAGCATATTTTTGGTCTAAATTATCGATAATCAAATGTTTATTTAATCGATAGCATTCTCTTAAAACGCGTTTAAAGTAATTTCTATCTATAGCATGTTTGAAATGTTTTTTGGAAACAGAAACGCCAAAATTTATTTTTCCTTCACAATCTTCTATAGGTGTATAAACCAAGCGTAAAGGAAATTTTGAGACAGATTTTCCTTCTGTAAAAAGCAAATCGATAGTTTTTCTGCTTTTAAGTTTTTCGTTTTTCGGATATTTGAAATCCACTTCTGTTGACAAATTATTTGGTAGTATAAATATTGTAAACCATTTTCAAATCTGGATAGTTGATGTAAAACTGCATTCTATTGTTTTCTTTTTTGCGAGTAATAATTAGAATAGCACATTTAACACCATCGTTGTCAGTACAAATAAAACCTAAAGTATCATCATTTTCATTGGATGTTTTTTCAAGATAAGATTCTATTTTATATAATTGAAGCTCTTTTGAATTGATAACAAATCGGTCTTTATTAGCGTCTAAAGTAATTATAATTTCGGCTTTTTTAAATTCGGTCCATTCGTTCCAACCTCCTTTAGAATTTTTATCCATAACACTCAAACTACTCGTTTTGAAAGTGTAAACTTGAGCTGAGGTTTTTTGTAAACCTAGGTTTATGGTAAGTAAAAAAAGTATAAAATGTAAAGGTTTCATAATTGAAAAATTTAATCGAGTGTAAAACTACAAATTCTATTCCAAAAAAAAGCGTTCCAATTTTAGAACGCTTTTTGGTTTATTTTATTTCATAACTATTATTATCAAGCTTAACATCTGCCATTAAACTGCTAGGATCAATAGTGATTTTTTTGATTTCAGATTTTGATTTATCAATTTCAAAGAAATAATTTGGGTTTCCCCAAGCCCAATCTTTCAGAATAGTTCTTTTAATTTCTGGTGTTGGATTTTCTTTTTCAAAACTCATCATTCGTAATGGAATATAAAAAGTTTCTTTTGTACCATCGGTATATTCTACCAAAATATCTATTGGCATTGGCATTCTTCCTATTCTTTCGAGAGAAACACTAGTTTTTTTAACACCACCTGTTGCGCTATCAACCTTTTTAATTCCGTAATCAATAGTGTTTAAAGTTTTAGTCCAATCGGTTAAATACCAATCTAGATTTGCTCCCGAAACTCTTTCTGCTGTTCGTTTAATGTCATTAGGCGTTGGATGTTTGAATTTAAATTCTGAATAAAATCTTTTTACAGTTTTCATCAAATTCTCTTTTCCAATAAGGTATTCTAACTGCGTCAAGAAAAGCTCACCTTTGCTGTAGGAAGCGATACTATAACTTCTGTTTTCGTCATATCTATCAGCATGAGTTGAAAGTGGTTGTTCTTTGCCAGAATTAGCTAAATTGATATACGATTTATAAGAACCTGCAAAAGGATTGGCTGATTTTTTCTCAGCAAGTTCGTTGACTCCCAAATCTTCAATAAAAGAGGTAAATCCTTCATCCATCCATGAGTGTTTACTTTCGTTTGTTGCCAGCACATGTTGAAACCATGAATGTCCCATTTCGTGGGCAATTACTCCAACAAGTCCTTCAAAAGTTCCTTCTCCCAAAATTAGGGTACACATTGCATATTCCATTCCGCCATCGCCACCTTGAATTACTGAATATTGCTCATAAGGATATTTACCAACGGTAGTATTAAAAAAGTTTAATAACTGAACTGTTTTTGGTTGTGCTATTTTCCAGTTTTCAAGAATTTTAGGATT
>CANGUP010000145.1 GCA_947457105.1 Flavobacteriaceae bacterium | reverse complement strand
ATAAAAATTTTAAGCATCGAAAGATGCTGAAATAAATTCAGCATAAAAATGAAAACTATAAAAATAGCAGGCGTTCCAGAGCATTTCAATCTTCCTTGGCATTTGTGTATTGAAAATGGCGAATTTGAAGCCGTTGGAATCGACTTACAATGGACTGATGTTCCTGAAGGTACAGGTAAAATGTGTCAAATGCTTCGCGATGGTGAAACTGATATTGCTGTAATTTTATCGGAAGGAATTGTAAAAGATATCAATGCTGGAAATCCTTCCAAAATCGTGCAAGTATATGTAGAAAGTCCTTTAATTTGGGGAATTCATGTCGATGCAAAATCGAAATATGAAACTTTAAGTGATTTAGAACATGGAAAAGTTGCTATTTCACGTTTGGGTTCGGGTTCGCAATTAATGGCTTATGTTAATGCCAATAATCAAGGTTGGAATACCGAAAAACTACAATTTGAAATTGTAAATACCATTGATGGTGCAGTTGAAAGCTTAACCAAAGGCGAATCCGATTATTTCATGTGGGAACATTTTATGACCAAACCTCTAGTAGATAAAGGAATTTTAAGAAGAATTGACGATTGCCCTACTCCATGGCCATGTTTTGTAATCGCGGTTAGTGAAGAAATTTTGGAAAAATATCCTAATGCCATTGCTCAAATTCTTGAAATTATAAACTTTACAACTCAAGAGTTCAAAGAAATTCCGAGTATTGATAGAACATTGGCTACAAAATACCATCAAAAAATAGAAGATATTCGAGAATGGTTGCGTTTAACAGAATGGTCACAAAAGCCATTATCTGAAAAGATGTTAAACAAAATTCAAAATCAATTATTTGACCTCAAAATTATTGAGAAAAAAGGTACTTTTGCTGAACTTGTAAAAGCCATCTAGCTTTTTGCAAATTCTTAAAATGATAGAAAAAACAAAACTTTATTTTTTGTACATAAAAGACAAACTTACGGTAAAAAAACCGTGGGATATGGTAATTATTTTTGTTTTGAATGTACTTATAACCATTCCAATTTTTATTATTTTACATCAAAATATTATTGAATTTGAATGGTCCTTACACATCGATAGAATACTTCTTTTTATAATCCTATTAATTTTAATACAACTTGTATTGAGAGCAATGAGGAGAATTACATTGATAAGCATTTTTCTCTATTTAATAGCATTAATCTATGGAACTTTATTTGGAAGTTATGGTTTTCAAAAAGTTTATGAAGATTATCAATCGATGCTTTATACTATGAGTTATAATCCTTACCCTCAGGATATTATTATTGAAAAATTACTTCCATTTCCAAATAAATCTAAAATACTTAATGCCATAGATTATTCTAATCCTAAAGTTAGAAATTTTTCTTTGATGGCAGTAAACAAATATTTTAAAGACGAAAAAGGATACAATGATTATTTTACCATCATTCAGTGTTTTTCTGTGTTTAAAGAAATAAATAACAATTGGAATTATGTAAGTGACCCAAAAGGTAGAGAATATATTGCTAGCGCTAGTGAATCATCAAAATACTTGTCTGGCGATTGTGATGACCACTCTATTTTAATGGCGGCTTGTATTCGTTCTATTGGTGGAATACCAAGACTTATTCACACTGACGGACATATTTATCCTGAAATATTAATTGGAAAACAAGCCGATTTAGAAACCATTAACTATTTGGTGAAAAAAGTGCTTTTTCCTGAAGAAAGTAAAGGAAAATCATTGCATTATCATATTGATGAGCGTGGCAATATTTGGCTGAATTTAGATTATACAGCCAAATATCCTGGTGGACCATTCATGAATGAAGAAATTTTGAGTGCACTTACTTTAAATTAATTTTATACTTTATTTCACAAAACTGCACATTAAAAAACACATCCTTTATTTGTGATTTTTTACCATTCAATTTCTTTAAAGTTTTTACATTTTAAAATTGAGTTGGTTGTACTAAAATGTTTATTTCCAAACCATAAACCTCTATTAGCACTTAATGGTGATGGATGTCCTGTTTCTAAAACAAAATGTTTATTTCTATCAATCTTTGCTCCCTTTTTCTTTGCAAATCCGCCCCATAAAAGAAAAACAACATGCTCTTTTTCATCAGAAATCTTTTTAATTACGGCATCAGTAAACTCTTCCCATCCTTTTTTTTGATGGCTACCTGCTTCACTTTCTCTAACTGTTAAGGTAGCGTTTAACAAAAGTACTCCTTGCCTAGCCCATCTTTCAAGATTTCCTGATATAGGAATTGGCAATTTCAAATCTTGTTCAATTTCTTTAAAAATATTAATTAGTGATGGAGGAAAAGTTACGCCATCATTTACAGAAAAACATAAACCATTAGCTTGACCAAATCCGTGATAAGGATCTTGTCCTATTATTACAACTTTTACATTATCAAATGAACAATAATCGAAAGCTGAAAATATTAAATTATCATTGGGAAAACATCTGTGAGTTGCATATTCATTTTTAACAAATTCAACTAAATTGAAAAAATAGCTCTTATCAAACTCTTCATTCAATTTTTCCTTCCATGACGAATTAATTTCAATCAACATATCTTAATTTTTTACCAAAAATATAAAAATCTATTGCAATATGCTTGTCAACATTCGTAACTTTGAATTCACAAAATATTAGAATGATTTCTATCACCAATAAAACGCTTCAAGATTTAGAATTTGACACAATATTAAATACTATTTCAGAGCGATGTAATACCGAATTAGGCAAAATAAAAGCCCTTGAAATTACTCCATTTAAAGAGAAAAATCTTTTGTTGGATAGTTTGATACAAACCTCTGAGTACGTTTCCTCCTACTCAAATAATAATGCTATTCCAAATCATGGTTTTGATTCTATAAATAACGAGTTAAAATATTTAGCCATTGATGGAAGTCAACTAGAAGTTTCTGGATTCAGAAAAATAGGAACGGTTTCAGAAACGGCTAACACTTTGATTTTATTTTTCAAGAAATTTCAAGAGTATTATCCCAAATTGAATGATAAAGCTAGTCAAATACAAGTTACCAAAGAAATTGTAAAATACATTGATGAAGTTATTGATAAACACGGAGAAGTAAGAGATAATGCTTCGCCAGATTTATTGAATATTCGTCGTGATATGAATGTTGTTCGTGGAAAAGTCAATCAAAGTTTTGGAATGGCAATGAGCCAATATAATTCTTTGGGATATTTGGATGACATTAAAGAAAGTTTTGTCGAAAACAGAAGAGTTTTAGCTGTATTGGCAATGTACAGAAGAAAAGTGAAAGGTTCTATTTTAGGAAGTTCTAAAACAGGAAGTATTGCCTACATTGAGCCAGAAGCTACATTAAAATATTCTAGAGAGTTGAACAACTTAGAATATGAAGAGAAAGAAGAAGTTACACGAATTTTGAAACAACTTACCAATGACATTCGTCCGTTTCATGAATTAATTGTTAGTTATCAAGAGTTTTTGAGTGATGTTGATGTTATTGCTGCAAAAGCTAAGTATGCCAATAAAATCAATGGAATTCTACCAAATATTTCGGATAAAAAACGTTTGTATTTTAGAGATGCTTTACATCCTATTCTTTATTTGAATAACAAATTAAAAAATGAGATAACACATCCGCAAACTATCGAATTGAATCCTGAAAGTACCATTATAGTTATTTCTGGACCAAATGCAGGAGGAAAAACAATTTCACTTAAAACGGTAGGATTACTTCAATTAATGTTGCAAAGCGGTATCTTAATTCCTGTTCATGAACGTAGCGAAACCTTTCTTTTTGATAGAATTTTGACCGATATTGGAGATAATCAATCTATTGAAAATCATTTAAGTACCTATAGTTATCGTTTAAAAAACATGAACTACTTTTTGAAAAAATGTAATTCAAAAACGTTATTCCTTATAGACGAATTTGGAACTGGTTCTGATCCTGATTTGGGTGGTGCTTTGGCAGAAGTTTTCTTGGAAGAATTTTATCAAAGAGAAGCTTTTGGAATAATAACAACGCATTATACTAATTTAAAAATATTAGCAAATGAATTACCAAATGCCAAAAATGCGAATATGCTATTTGATGAAAGGACACTAGAACCAATGTATAAGTTGCATTTAGGACAAGCCGGAAGTTCATTCACTTTTGAAGTAGCGCAGAAAAATGGAATTCCATTTGGATTAATAAATAGAGCTAAAAAGAAAATTGAAGGAGGCAAAGTAAGATTTGACAAAACTATTGCCACTTTGCAAAAAGAACGTTCCAAAATGGAAAAAACTTCTTTAAATTTGAAAGAAGAAGAATCCAAAGCACGCGAGGAAAGTAAAAAAATGGAATCTATCAATGCTAAGATAAAAGATAAATTAGAACGCTACCAAGAATTGTATGATGCCAATCAGCGATTGATTTATATGGGACAAAAGATTGATGAAATTTCTTCTAATTATTTTAACAATAAAGACAAAAAAACACTTATTGGTGAATTTTTAAAAGTGGTAGAAATTGAAAATTCAAAACGAAAAAAAGCATCTGCAAAAGAATTAAAGGAAAAAGAAGTTATCCAGAAAAAGGTCGCAGAAGAAGTTAAAGTTAAAGTTGAGGAGATTAGACAAGAAAAGAAAGAGAAAAAATTAAAATTAAAAGAAGTTCCAGAAAAACCTAAAATTGCACTTAAAATTGGTGATCGAGTTAGGATGTTTGATGGCAAAGCAGTTGGAACGCTTGATGGTATTGAAAAAAACAAAGCTACTGTAAATTATGGTGTATTTACATCAAAAGTGAGTTTGGATGCTTTAGAATTTGTGGAAAGACCTAAATAATTATGGAAGAATTACCAAAAGATAAAAAAATCATTCTTTTTGATGGTGTATGCAATTTGTGTGATGCCACAGTACAATATGTGATAAAAAAGGATGTCAATGATGTTTTTAGATTTGTCGCTATTCAATCTGAACTTGGTCAAAAAATTATTGATTACATTAAGGTTGATACTTCTCAAATGGATAGTATTATTCTTTATATTCCAGGAAAAGCTTATTTTGTAAAAGCGGATGCGGCTTTTAATATTGCAAAAGATTTAGGAGGATTGATAAGTTTAACAAGTTATCTTACTATACTTCCAAATTTTTTAAAAAATTTCGGATATGATTTTGTTGCCAAAAACAGATACAAATGGTATGGTAAAAAAGATAGCTGCATTATTCCAACTCCTGAGTTAAAATCTAAATTTCTCTAGTATGACATTTGTCATATTTCAATAAGTTTATTTGAAATACTTTTGGGTATCCTAAACAATTGAAATCATGAATAACTTATTGTTACCTCTTTATTCTCATGATAATGGAACTTTCATTATGATTGGAGTCTTTGCTTTAGTCATCATTGGATTAGTTGGAGCTGTTTTCCTTATGATGGGAAGTGATAAAAAGAAAAAAGACTAAGCGATTGCTTAGTCTTTTTTATATGCTTAAGAAAAAATTATTGTTTAACTATTTTCTTAACAGTTTTTCCTTGATCTGTTGTAATAGTTAGTATATAAACACCTGAAGCTAAATCTGCTAAAGATATTTGACCTTCGGTAGCGTTTAACTCATTATTAGATACTAATCTTCCGTTTATATCTGTAATTTCTACTGTACTAATAACTGAACTTGAATCATTAGAAATTGTTACAAAATCATTTGCCGGATTTGGATAAACACTAAATTGAGTGATTGTTCCCATTTCATCAACAGATAATAATGTATCAGTATTTGATGCTTTTACTAACAGATTATCCATAATTACAGATCCAGCTACAGTATTTGGAATAGCTGTAGTATTTCCAGAAAATCCAACAAAGTCAATTTCTGCAGGATCACTTCCAGCAGAACTACCTACAACTCCTGCACCAGCAGCAGCTAATCCTGGAGCTTTAATGATTACTTGACCTGTTGTTTTATTATAAGAAATACCAACTCTACTAAATACATCGGCAGGTAATTGTATTCCTGGTGCAGCGGCTAAACTGTAATTATAATTTCCAACAGGATTTCCAGTTGGTGTAGAATAAGCAACTAAAAATAATTCTCTTGTAGCTGCTCTTACAACTACTCCAGCAAGAACTCTATCTCCAGCAGCATTAAAAATGTAAACACCAATATTATTTCTGCTTAATGTTGTTCCAGCACCAGGATTGATATCAACTTCTAATTCGATAATATCATTTCCAATTGTTCGGGCTGTCCATAATGCAGGAAAACCATCTTTCCACATAAAACGTGATCCTTTGTCTCCGTTTGGACCAGTAATTTGAAGACCTAAACTAGCATTTCCGCCAGCTACAATTTGAGCATTTGTTACACCAGCATTTGTACTAGTTGTTGGAGCAGTTCCATTGGTTGCAAACAGAAAATAACTGCCTTGACCAGCAGTTGCACCTGTAATTTCAGTAGAAACATCTCCAGCAACCAAAGAGTTAAAATTTTCAGTAACTAATGTTTGCGCAGTAGTAGCAAACGACGCTCCCATAAGTAAGTAAAGTAGAGTTTTTTTCATAAAAAATAATTTAAAGTTTTTTT
>CANGUP010000144.1 GCA_947457105.1 Flavobacteriaceae bacterium | reverse complement strand
GGCTCAGATTATATGTCATTTCAAAGTAATAGTGATATAATTACAGGTTTTTTCGAAACAAACGAAACAACTCATAGGCACACTGCAACTGATTTATTAGTAAATATGGATCCTGTTTATAATTATAATGTTGCCAAAGCTGCAATAGGAGCAACAATGCATTTTGCCAAAGCAAGTACAACAGTGCTATCAATAGATAATTATAGTAATGATTTTAATGTAAGTTTCTTTCCAAACCCCACAAAAGATATTTTAAACATCAATTTAGGTTCGATTACAGAAACAAATTATACTTTATCTTTAATAGATATAAACGGAAAAGAAGTCTTAAATAAGACAGTTCAAAATCCAAAATTAATAGAATCTATTCCTGTAGCCAATTTATCTAAAGGAATTTATTTAGGTGTTTTGAATGTAGGTGATAAGAGAATTACTAAAAAAGTAGTTATATATTAATAAAAATGGTTTCTAAATTTAGAAGCCATTTTTATGATTTATTAAAATAAACAAATTACATTTTGATTATTTTCTTTACAATAGTTTCATTTTCAGAAACAATTTTCAAAATATAAATTCCTGATTGAAATGATTTTGTGTCAATTTGAGTTCCAGAAGTAGCTTCTAGATTACTTTGGATTAATTTTCCGCTAACATTATAAATATCAAAACTAAAATTTGATTTCAAACCCTCTATTACAATATAATCATTAAAAGGATTTGGATACAAAGTCATTAATGATGAACTGATTTCAGAATTATTTAAGGTTGTTGGTGTAAAGCGATAAATTGTATTTGCTGGAGGTGTTCCAGTAATAGGAATTATATTCACAGAAGTTGAAAGTGTTGGATTTGAAGCTGTACTAACTAAAAAATGCGCATTACTTATATTCTCATTGATGTCTGAACCACCAAGTCCAACTACTGCACCCGTATCACCATCATAAAAAATAGATGCGTTAGTAATTGAATTCGGTCCGTAACGATATTCTATTATATTAGTAGATTCATACAACCAAACCTGAAAATTTATAAACATTGTAAGATTTGCATCATAAAAAGAGCCACAATTTTTATATTCAATTTTCAAAATTCTATTTCCAACAGTTCCATCAGTTTTATAACTAATTGGCGATAGTGATGTTGTTCCGTTATCTCCACGGTCAAGTAAATCCATAGCAAGTGGAGCCAAGGTTTGTAGGATTGTAGTTGATGCGTTTTGAGTTATAAATCCGTCAGAAACATTAATAGAATTCATAGAAGAACCATTAATAACAAACGGAAAAGGTAAGGCTAGTGTATATTCTGGATCATCCCAAATTTCACCATTACTTATAGAGGTTGTTCCTGTTAAATCGGAGTAAGTTCCTGTAAGATTACTAAAAGTGTAATTTTGAGCTTGAATTGAAAAACTCAAAAGTAATAATAGAATAATTGTAGTGTTTTTCATGTTTTTTTTTTACAAAATTATAATTTCTCTTTCAAATATTTTCCAGTTATTGAATTTTTAACTTTTACAACATCTTCTGGAGTTCCAGCAGCAAGAAGCAAACCACCATTTTCGCCACCTTCTGGACCTAAATCAATAATCCAATCGGCACATTTTATTAAATCTAAGTTGTGTTCAACAACAATAATCGAATGTCCTTTATCAATCAAAGCTTCAAACGATGTCAATAATTTTTGAATATCATGAAAATGCAAACCTGTTGTAGGTTCATCAAAAACAAATAATGCTTTTTCTTTAGTATTTCCTTTTACAAGAAATGAAGCTAATTTAATACGTTGCGCTTCACCACCAGAAAGAGTAGAAGAGGATTGTCCTAATTGAACATAACCTAATCCAACATCTTGCAAAGGTTGTAATTTTTGCATAATCTTGGCTTGTTTATGCTCGCTAAAGAACGAAATGGCATCATCAATGGTCATCGATAGAATGTCATCAATGTTCTTTCCTTCAAAAGTTACTTCTAGAATTTCTTTCTTAAATCGTTTTCCATTACAAGTTTCACATGGTAACTCTACATCAGCCATGAAAACCATTTCTACATTAATAGAACCATCACCTTTGCACGTTTCACATCTTCCGCCATCTACATTGAATGAAAAATGTTTGGGTTGGTAACCACGAATTTTAGATAATTTAGTTTTAGAGTACAAATCACGAATATCATCGTAAGCTTTTATATATGTCACAGGATTAGAACGCGAACTTCTTCCTATTGGATTTTGATCTACATATTCAATATGATGAATTCTATGATAATGTCCTTGCATGTCAGAGAATTGACCTGCTTTTTCGCCAACGCCTTCCAATCTTTTTTGAATGGCAGGAAATAATATTTTTTTAACCAAAGTACTTTTTCCGCTTCCAGAAACTCCGGTTACAACAGTCAAACATTCTAATGGAAAACGAACATCAAGATTCTGTAAATTGTTTTCTCTTGCTCCAAGAATATCTATATATGTACTCCATTTTCTGCGTATTCTAGGAACTTTTATTTCTAATTCTCCATTCAGGTATTTAGCTGTTAGTGAATCTGATTTTAAAATCTCATCAAATGTTCCTTGAGCTACCAAATTTCCACCATGAGTTCCGGCTTCTGGACCAATATCAATAATCATATCGGCTTGTTTCATGATGTCTTCGTCGTGTTCAACAACGATTACAGTATTTCCTAAATCACGAAGATTATTTAGAACTCCAATCAACAATTCAGTGTCTTTTGGATGTAATCCAATACTAGGTTCGTCCAAAATATACATCGAACCTACCAAACTACTTCCTAACGAGGTAGCTAAGTTAATTCGCTGTGATTCTCCACCAGAAAGCGTTGCTGAATTTCTATTTAATGTCAAATATTCTAATCCAACGTTACTTAAAAAAGCCAATCGGCTATTGATTTCTATTAAAAGTCGTTTGGCAACCGTTTTATCATAATCCGACAATTGCAAATCAGCATAAAATGGAATTAATCTTTTGATAGGTAAATCAACTAAATCAGAAATGGTTTTTCCACCAACTTGAATGTAATTGGCTTCAATTCGTAAACGTTTTCCTTTACAAACATTACATTTGGTTTTCCCTCGATAACGCGAAAGCATCACACGATTTTGGATTTTATAGTTCTTTTCCTCTAATTCCTTGAAGAAATCGTTTAATCCTTGAAAATATTGGTTTCCTTTCCAAACTAAGTCTTTTTGTTGTTCAGAAAGCTCAAAATAAGGTTTATGAATAGGAAAATCAAACTTGTAAGCTTTATTTACCAATTCGTCTCGATACCAACCCATACTTTCGCCACGCCAAGGATAAATTGCGTTTTCAAAAACTGAAAGAGCTGTATTTGGAATTACTAAATCTTCATCAATTCCTATTATATTTCCATAACCTTCACAAGTTGGACATGCTCCATAAGGATTATTAAAACTAAATAAGTGAACGTTGGGTTCTAAAAATGTCATGCCATCCAATTCAAAATTAAAACTGAATTCCAAACGATTGTTATTTGATAAATCTTGCAGATAGCATTCTCCTTTTCCTTCAAAAAAAGAAGTTTGAATAGCATCAGAAAGGCGATTAAAGAACTCTTCTTCCTCTTTAACAATGATTCTATCAATAATTAATAAAACGTCTTTATTGTCTAAGGAGTGTTGATCAATTTCATCTAAACGAACCATTTCGTTATTAACCAAAACCCTTGCAAATCCTTGTTGAAGAAGTACTTTTAGTTTATCTTCTAGTTTTCTTCCTTGTTCTAAATGAATAGGAGCAAGAAGTAGCCAACGACTTTCTAATTGGAATGTTTTTACTTTATTGATTACATCAGAAACAGTATCTTTTTTAACTTCGTTTCCAGAAACAGGAGAAATTGTTTTACCAATTCTAGCAAAAAGCAATTTTAAGTAATCATAAATTTCTGTAGAAGTTCCAACAGTTGAACGAGCATTGGTAGTATTTACTTTTTGTTCAATAGCAATTGCAGGAGCTATTCCTTTTATATATTCAACTTTAGGTTTGTCTAAACGTCCTAAAAATTGCCTTGCATAGGAAGATAAACTTTCTACATATCTACGTTGACCTTCGGCATACAAAGTATCAAATGCTAATGATGATTTTCCCGAGCCTGAAAGTCCTGTTATTACAACCAATTTATTTCTTGGAATTGCAACATCAATTGACTTTAAGTTGTGAATTTCAGCACCTTTTATTAAGATGTTCTTTTTAGGTTCAAGTATAGAAAAATCTTTTGTAATCATAGCAAGATTAGAATTTTTACAAAGATAATGATTTATGAAATGAGAAATAGGATAATCTATATTGTAAAAATTGAAGATTATCAATTTGATAATAATGTATTTTTCATTTTTACATGAGTCATATTATAAAATTAGCAAAATTTGATATAAATTTTAATGTATTATAAATTTTATCAATTATCATTTAAGTACTTTATTGTTAAAATTACCTATACATTAACTTAACATTACTATTTTTTTATGTTTTTTAGATATCTTTTTTAAGTACTATAAAATAAAGGATTTGATGTTTATTTCATGCGATTTTGTGATTTTTTATTTTGTATAGTTTTTATATAGTTACATAAAATTTTATTTATTTAATAGTTGTTTAAATTTACATTTCAACTAAAATATAAATATTATGAAAAAAATTACTTTGATTTTATTCGCTATTTTCTCATTTAGCGGGTTTGCTCAAAACATTGTAACTAATGGCGACTTTAGTGGTGGTACAAGTTCTTGGACTACTTATTTTGCTGATTTTGCAGGAGTTTCGGGTGTTTTAAATTCCAATAATAACGAAGCAAATGTAACTACTATTGTTGGTGCTGGCGGTCAAACATGGCACGTTCAGCTTAACCAAGTATTAACTCCAGCTCAAATTGCATCATTAACAGCTGGTCAAAGTTATAAAATTACTTTTGTTGCAAGAGGAGCTAGTGCTCGTCCTGTTAGATTATTCTTTGGTGAAGATGGTGGTGGTTTTGCCGCTATCCACACACAAGATTTCAATTTAACCACTACAATGACAAATTATGAAGCTACATTTGTTGTAGGTCAAACTTATCCAACTATGAAATTAGGTTTTGAAGGTGGATTGAGTAATGCTAGTTTTTTTATTGATAATGTAACTTTGACTCAAGTACCTACTGTTCCAGTTTCGTTACCATTAGTTTTAGGTTTTGAATCAACTGAAAGTGGTGGTATAAACGGTGCATCTTTTGGAGATGGCCCTCAACCAGTTTTAGAAGCTGGTACTGGAACAAATACAACACAAGTGATGAGAATTACCGGAAATCCTGCTGGTCAACCATGGCAAGGAATAAACTTAAATTTAACTACTCCAGTAAATTTAACAACTACCAAAACAATGACTATGGATGTGTTTTCTGCAGACCCTGTAACCTTCCTAGTAAAAGTGACTGGTGGTGTTGGTGGACCAGCTATTGTTGCAGCTTCTGCCACACATACAGGAGGTAGCACATGGCAAACAGTATCATTTACATTTAATACTTCTTTAGATGGACAAGCTGCTCCTGCAAATGGTACCTATAGTGGTTTTGTTATTCATACTTATTGGGCTCCAGGCGCAACTTTATTCTTTACTTCTCCAGGTGTACCTGCATTTTCTACACCAGCGCGAACTTTTTTTGTAGATAACATTAGAGGTCCATTAGGAGCGCCTCCAGTTATTGTTGCTCCATTAACGGCAGCTCCAACTCCACCAAACAGGCCAGCTGCTGATGTTAAATCTATTTTCAGTGATGCTTACACTCCTATTTCTACAATTGGTTATACTGGTGATGATAATTCTTACAACACTTCATGGTGTCCTGCAAACACTACTTTACTTCAGATAGATGGTAATAATACAAATAGAATTGTTGGTCTAGGTTGTGAAGGTATTGGATTTTTAGCAGGAAGATTTGATGCAACAGGATTTACAAGATTTCATATTGATATATGGACTGCAACACCAACTCAAGATAAAGTTTTTAGTTTTAAATTTTCTAATTGGAACAATACAACAGGTGAAACAAATGCTTATGAATATACTGCAACAAATGCAAATGTTTTGACAAGTGGATCAGAAGGAGCTTGGATTTCAATCGACTTACCTTTTTCAACTCCTACATTTAATTGTATAAATACACCTCCAGGAAACGCTTGTCCTAGTGTAAGCGATTTTGCACAATTCGTAATTACTTCTAATTTAGACATAGTTTATTATGACAATCTTTATTTACATAAAAATACTGTATTAGCAACTGAAAATTTTGATACAATACAAGTTAAATCTTTCCCTAATCCAACTAACAATGTCTGGAATATTGAAACTGCTGAAGATATGGTTTCTATTCAACTTTTTGATGTTTTAGGTAAAAAAGTTCATGAATTAAAACCAAATGCTACTAGTGCTAAAATCAACGCTTCAGAGTTAAGTAATGGTGTTTATTTTGCCAACGTAACGACTGCTAATGGTAATAAAACTATTAAGTTAGTTAAAAATTAATTACTCTTAAAAAATAAATATAAAGACTGTCTTTAAAGGCAGTCTTTTTTTTCTATTACTAT
>CANGUP010000143.1 GCA_947457105.1 Flavobacteriaceae bacterium | reverse complement strand
CTTCTTCTGAAAGTGACTGAGAATTGATTATATCAAATATCAAAACTACTTTGGACGAAACTTTATTTACGTTTTGTCCGCCAGCCCCTGAGCTTCTTAAGGCCTTGAAAGAAAGTTCTGAAATGATTTTATCCTTATCCATTTGTTGATTGATGAGCAGGTTTTAACAAATCGTTGACTGTTTTCACTGGATTGAAAGTAATTAGCGGAACTTCAACAAAAACGGTTAACCATTTTGCCATTGCTCCATTCCAAAGTCCCGGTAGTTCGAATGCTCTTAATGATTTTCCTTTGTTGTTTTTTTCAACAATAAAGCCTGATTTTGTATCTATGAACTTCATTAAATCAAACTTTTGTCCGTTGTAATCATTTATTCCGCAAACTAGGTCAACAGGATTAAAATGTGTGGCGCTTTCAAAGATTTCTTTTTGCCTTGTATCTTTTGAATCAATTTGAGAAGATTCTATAATTTGTAAAAATGTTTTTCCTTTTTTATCGATTACCCAAAATGGTCCGCCACCGGGTTCGCCTTCATTTTTAACCATTCCACAAACACGAATTGGACGGTTTAAAATAGTTTTTAAAAGATCTACTTTACTTTCTTTCGTGTATTTTGAAAAATCATCTTTTACATCAATATTCAATTTTGATTTTATATAATTTACAATTTCATTCAAATCTTCATTATAAACATTTTCACTATTTAGTATTTTCATGAACTTAAAAATAGTTTCTTGATATTGAATTAAAATTCCTGCTAAAGCTTTTTTGTAAAGTGCAATTTCTTGAATATGATTTTGAATAACATTATCAATGTTCTTGATAAAAACTACATCTGCAATTAGGTTGTTCAAATTTTCAATCAATGCACCGTGTCCGCCTGGTCTAAAAACGATATTATCGTTTTCATCTCTAAAAGGATTTCCGTCCAAATCATACGCAATAACATCTGTAGCTTTATTTTGGTAAGAATACTTTACATTAATTTCAGTATTAGTTTGCTTTTCAATTCTAGGTTTTACTTCATTGATAATGATTTCAAAATCATTTTGATGCTCCTCTGAAACCGTAAAATGAAGATTAGATTTTCCGTTTGAAGTAGCATAAGAAGCACATTCTTTTAAATGCTCTTCAATTGCTGTAGCAGTGTGATTATCGTATTTATGAAAAGGTAAAACGCCTTTTGGTTTGTTTGAAAAATCAAACTGTTTTGGCGAAAGCATTGTTTTTATAAAACCAAAATCTCGCGTGTCCTTTTCCCAAGTTTCATATTCTGGCAATGAGAATTTGGCTACCTCTAATATTTCATTGTAGAAAGGGAACTTTTCTTTTGCTACTAAAAAGATGGGTAAATTTTTATCCTTTTTTCTGTTTATGTATGCGTTTATACTTTCTTCACCAAGTTTAAATTCATTCAAAAATTCGTTTAAAAACTTGAACATTCTACTTGCTGCTCCAGAAGCTGGTACAAACTTTTTCAGTTTAAGATAAGTCTTTTTCTCATCAAAAAAATTTGAAAAATACTTAGCTTCGTCTTTTGTTATTCTTAGAATTCCGTCATCAATTATGGCAGGTCGCTCTAAATTTATCTTTGGAATTCCGCTTTTTAAAATTTGAAATTGTTCTTCAATAACATCTAAATTGGTATTTCTATGATATATTTTTATGTAATCAAATGAGTTTAAACCTAACTTTTTTGCTTTTTGAAAATCTGAAATTATTTTGGTTGCTTTTTCAAGACGTTCTTCTTTATTTCCGGAAATCTTGATGTAAGGTTTATTATATTCAACTAATGCTTGTTCGTAAATAGCAATTGATTCTTCCCTATCATTTGGCTTATCTCTTAAATCATCTTTTCCCCAAGGAACGTCAATGTCGGTGAGAAAAATCAAATCATATTTGTGTTTTTTTGCTGCTTTTTCAAGAATAGCATCACAAGAATTGTAATAGATATCAGAAAAAACTTTGGTTACCAAAACAGTAGTATCACAAAAAAGGATTTTATTAGCATTCTTTAATGCGCTATTCTCAAGTTGCGTTTGCCCAATTGCAATTGGCATTAAATCTTCTTTAACACAAATTTCTTGTTTCAAATACCATTTGTCTTGAAGATAATTGCGTGCAAATTCAGGAATCCAATTGGTATTGAATTCTTCGGCAAGTTGCGATGCTAATGAAGTTTTACCTGTTGATTCAGGACCTACAATAGCAATTTTAATTATTTCTGTATGTTCTTGTTTAAGATGTTCTTCCATTGAATGTATGCTAAAATAGCCAATATTGTGAAAAATAAATACTGTAATGACAACATACCTAAGCCTCTGTGGGCAAATAAAGGAACTGCTATTAAATCACCGATAATCCACAAGGTCCAATTTTCAATTTTCTTTAAAGCCATGTACCACATAGCTGTAAAAAAGATTCCTGATGTAAAAATATCAATATAATTAGGAATTTCAAGTTTATAATCGAAAAAAAGATAAACTATATAGGTAAAAATCATTGTTAAAATGAATAAACCTATGCCTATAAACTTCTCTTTTCTTGAAGTTCTAGTAATTTCTAGTTGGGGCTCATTGCCATTTGATGTCCATTTAAACCAACCATAAATACTCATTATAGAATAGTAAAAATTCAAAGTCATGTCTGCAAAGAATTTTGCCTGATATAACAAATAAACTGTAATTATTGTAGCAATTAATCCTGTTGGATACACCAAAATGTTTTCTTTTTTGGCAAAATAAACGCTCAAAATTCCAAATACAAACACTATTGACTCCAAAATAATTTGAAGATTTGTAGCGTTTTCATATTGTGATATCAGAAAATCTAACATTGGATTATTAAATTAGAGCACTTCGACAAGCTCAGTGTGACAGTAGTTTAAGTAATGAAAAAATTAGTATCATTTTCAAATGCAGTTCCTATTACAACCAAATCTGCTCCTGCATTGTAAACATTTTCAATTTCTTGTTTGGAACGAATTCCGCCTCCGACGATTAAAGGAACGTTTATATTTTGCGAAACTAATGTAATCATTTCTTTGGGTACGGATAATTTTGCTCCACTTCCAGCTTCGAGATAAATTAATTTATTTCCGATGAATTCACCAGCTTGAGCAGTTTGCAATGCATATTCGTTGTTGTTTCTATCTAATGGTTTGGTTTGACTTACTCTTTCAACAGCCGTTTCATTCCCACTTTCTATTAAAATATATCCTGTTGAAATAACTTCTAAATTTGTTTTCTTAATAATTGGGACAGCGTTTACTTGGTGTTCAATCAAATAATCTGGGTTTCTACCAGATAATAATGTTAGAAATAAAATTCCGTCGGCTTTATCAGAAATTTGTGATGGATTTCCTGGAAACAATAGAAATGGTAAGTTAATTTTTGATTTTAATTCGATAATCAATTCATCTAAATGTGTTCCATCGAATGAACTTCCGCCAACCAAAATATGTGTTGCAGGTGATTGGTTTATTTTTTCAATTAACTCCGAAAGGTTTTCCACCGCCAACTTATCTGGATCTAGAAGAATGGCAAGGAGCTTTTCACCTTTGGCTTTTGAGTTTAGAATATTTTGGTAGCTATTTGTCATTGTTTATTTTCAAAGGCGCAGACAAAGATATAATCTTCTAACGAATCGAATTGGATTTGGAACTTTTCTTCTTTGTTATTAAATTTTAATGTTGCGGTTGCTTTTTTGTCTTCAAAATTGAAATCTTCTTCAAATATATGGTTTGGAAAACTGATTCCTTTTTCGTTTTTGATTTTGAAAATACTTTCTTTAATTCCCCAAACGACAGTTGCTTTATTTATTTTTTCTTCTTCGGATAGATTTTCTAAATGCGAAACGTCCATAAATCTTTTGGCAATTCGAAGGATTTTAACTTTTGCTCGTTCGATATCCAAACCAACTTTTGAATTACTAATAACAATTGCGGAAAAATCGGCAGAATGGGAAATCGAAATTTCAACATCTTTAATACTACACCCTTGCGGTTTAATGTGTGGCTTTCCAAATTCATCATAAAATAAATCGAAATCCGAATAATCATTATGTTGTAATAACATTCTCACAGCTAAAAATCCTTTTTGATGACTTTCTGATTTCATAGTTTCCAATCGCGCTAAAGAGGAATCTTTCAACTTTACTTGACTGAAAAGCGTGTCAAAATCTTCTGTAATCTTCCAAAGATACAGTTTGGTGTTGTTAGACAAATAAACTACTTTATGTAATGGCATTTAGTATTTTGTTGTTTTTCAAAAGATTAAACATTTAAACATTTCACAAATTTTAAAATAAATTATTAAAATCAAAACCTATGTTGTAATTTTGCACCAAATTTTAAAAATACAAATATACATAATAGATGAGTACACAAACATTACCATTTGTAGCATACAAAGTTAAGGACATTAACCTTGCGGCTTGGGGAAGAAAAGAAATTGAATTGGCTGAAGCTGAAATGCCAGGATTAATGGCTTTGAGAGCTGAATATGGAGCAACTCAACCTTTAAAAGGTGCAAGAATTGCAGGATGTCTTCACATGACTATTCAAACTGCTGTTTTAATTGAAACTTTAATTGCTCTTGGTGCAGAAGTTACATGGTCATCTTGTAACATTTTCTCAACTCAAGATCAAGCTGCTGCTGCGATTGCTGCTGCTGGAATTCAAGTTTATGCTTGGAAAGGTCTTGACGAAGAATCTTTTGACTGGTGTATTGAGCAAACTTTATTCTTTGGTGAAGATAGAAAACCATTGAACATGATTCTTGATGATGGTGGTGATTTAACAAATATGGTTTTTGACCGTTACCCAGAATTAATTCCTGGAATTAAAGGTTTATCAGAAGAAACTACTACTGGTGTTCATCGTTTGTATGAAAGAATGAAAAACGGAACTTTATTCATGCCAGCAATCAACGTAAATGATTCAGTTACTAAATCGAAAGTTGACAACAAATACGGTTGTAAAGAATCGGCTGTTGATGCTGTAGGAAGAGCAACAGATATTATGCTAGCTGGAAAAAGAGTTGTTGTTTGTGGCTATGGTGACGTTGGAAAAGGAACTGCGGCTTCTTTCCGTGGTGCTGGTTCAATTGTAACTGTAACTGAAATTGATCCAATTTGTGCTTTACAAGCTGCAATGGACGGATTCGAAGTAAAAAAATTAAACACAGTTATTGCTAATGCTGATATTATCATCACAACTACAGGAAATAAAGATATCGTTCTTGGTTCTCACTTTGAGCAAATGAAAGACAAAACTATCGTTTGTAACATTGGTCACTTCGATAACGAAATTGATATGGCTTGGTTAAACAAAAACCACGGTGCGTCTAAAGTTGAAATCAAACCACAAGTTGATAAATATACTATTGCTGGAAAAGATATTCTTATCTTAGCTGAAGGTCGTTTAGTAAACTTAGGTTGTGCAACAGGACACCCAAGTTTTGTAATGAGTAACTCCTTTACAAACCAAACGTTAGCTCAAATTGAATTATGGACTAACAGCGCAGCTTACAAAAATGAAGTTTATATGTTACCAAAACATTTAGATGAAAAAGTTGCTGCTTTACACCTTGCAAAATTAGGAGTTGAATTGGAAACTCTACGTCAAGACCAAGCAGAATATATTGGTGTTGAAGTTACTGGGCCATTCAAACCTGAGTATTACAGATACTAGTCAAAGTACGAAGTACGAAATAAAAAGTACGAAGTCTTAAAATATAAAACCCCGATTTCAATTGAAGTCGGGGTTTTTGTTTGAATAAATTTAGTTATTATTTATTTTATAATTGGTTAAATTTTTACTCATTGCTGCTACTAATTCTCTATAATTTTCAAAATGATCGGGTGAAACTAGTAGTATTTTTTGATTTTTTAATAATACTGTACTTTCATAATATCCTTCAGAGATATAACCTGCTCTTGTTTTTAGTCCGTCAACTCGGTTTAAATTTATACTTTCAATCTCCGAAAAATCAATAAACTCTTTTTTATCAGATAAGAAAGCGATTTTAGTGATACCATTCTCGAATATAATTAATTTATAAATATTGCTTAATTTGAATAACGTAATTGCAATTGATACAGTTAGCAACAACATAAAAATCAATAAGTATTCATCATTGTATGACAAAACTACACAACACAGAAAAAACATCACAAAAAAACCAAATGCTTTTCTTGCAAGAAATAAAGTCCTAAATTTTGAAGTTACCATCATTAACTACAACGTCTCCTTCAACCATTTATAAAATTCACTTTGCCATACTTGAGCATTTTGTGGTTTTAATACCCAATGGTTTTCGTCTGGGAATAATAAAAATCTACTTTTAATTCCGCGTAATTGTGCTGCTTGGAAGGCTTCTTGTCCTTGTCCTATTGGCACACGGTAATCTTTTCCTCCTTGTATGATTAATATTGGTGTGTTCCATTTATCAACCATATTTATTGGGTTAAACTTTGCGTAAGTTTTTTGTGCTACAGCGTTGTCTTTTTCCCAATAGGCACCACCATGATCCCAATTGTTGAAGAATACTTCTTCTGTTGTTCCATACATACTTTCTAAATTGAAAACACCACAATGTGAAATAAACGTTTTAAATCTGTTGTTGTGAATTCCTGCTAATTGAAAAACAGAATAGCCACCATAACTTGCTCCAACGGCTCCGATTCTGTCTTTTGCAACATAACTTTCTTTAGCTACATCATCAATTGCAGAAAGGTAATCGTCCATTACTTGTCCGCCCCAATCTCTAGAGATTTGTTCGTTCCATTCTTGTCCGTGACCATACATTCCACGACGGTTTGGAGCAACCACCACATAACCTTGTGAAGCCATCAAAGAGAAATTCAAACGGAAAGAATAACTTTGCGTCAATGGCGATTGTGGTCCACCTTGGCAATATAAAAGTGTTG
>CANGUP010000142.1 GCA_947457105.1 Flavobacteriaceae bacterium | reverse complement strand
TGCTATATCAACTGCACACAATGCAAAATAATCGTTTTTGAGAATTGGCTCAATAGTTGTCCAGAGTTCCTCAGGATGAAGTCCAGAAGCAGCTTCGACTAGTGCTTGTATTTTGATGAAACTATCCGTTAATCGGTCTGGAGTAGTATGGTAATAGGGATTTACAGTTGCTTCTCCGTATCCGAAATGTATTCCATCAGAAATACAAACTATCGCAGTTTTTTGTACCGTGACAGTATACCTCGAAATCTGAAAAGGATGCTGCAGTGGCAAATCATAGAATTGGAAAGAAAATTGTAATCCCATAAAAAAACAGCTTAAAGTAATGCCTAAAAATACATTATTTTATTTCAAATAAACATGTATAATTCTGAAATCGATTTTTATTTGATTGCTATTTAAAAAATTTCATTTATGCTTTTAACAAGTATCAATTTCAATAGCAATGGAAAGATTCAATTTCAATGGCAATGGCAATAGCAATGGAAAAATTCAATTTCAATAATTAGCCGAAAAAAACTTCATAAAACTTCATAAAAACAAAAAGTTCCAAAACAAACACCGAAATGCCCGCTTTGGAAATTTATAAACTGAAACTATTTCAATCATTCTCTAATTGCTCATTGAAATTATCATTGCTATTGTTATTGTTATTGAAAAATTATTTTCTAATAATCCTCACATTCATTTCTTCCACTTTTTTATCAGATAAAAGCGATGGTGCTCCAAATAATAAATCTTCGCTGGTTCCAGTTTTAGGGAAAGCCATTACTTCTCTAATAGATACTTTTTTCTCTAAAATCATCATTAAACGGTCGATTCCCCAAGCGATTCCTCCGTGTGGCGGCGCTCCGTATTGGAAAGCTTTGTACATCGTTCCCACGCTTTTTATCATCTCTTCTTTGTTGTAACCCATATTTCTATAGGTAGCTTCCAGAATCTCCGATTTATGGGCACGAACAGAACCACCTCCAATTTCGTAACCATTTAAGATAATATCGTATTGCTGTGCTATAATGGTTCCTATTTCATCATCATCGCCTTTCATATGCTTTTGTATATCATAAATAGCTGGCATCGAAAATGGGTTGTGTGTGAACGTCCATCTACCCTCATCTGTTCTTTCAAACATAGGGAAATCAATTACCCAAGCTGGTCGCAATTCCTTAGGATTAATCAAGTTTAGCATTCTACCCATTTCCTGACGAACCGCATCCAAAGCTTTATTTGCCGTTCCATAATCTGCTGCTGAGAAGAATACAATATCCCCAACTTGTGCATTGGTTGCTTTTATAATTCCTTCCGCAATTTCTTCGCCTAAAAATTTAATAATTGGCGATTGCAACTCATCTTCATTTACGATAATGTAAGCCAATCCACCTAAACCGTGCTGTTGAGCGATAGCAGTAAGGTTTTCGATCTGACCTTTAGACATACGCTTGTTTCCTTGCTCTTTTGCCGAAACTTTGATGCATTTTACAATTCCACCGTCTTCAATTGGTTTACTGAATACTTGGAAAGTAGTATCTTTTACAATATTGGTAATGTCTTGCATTTTTAAGCCGTAACGCAAATCAGGTCTGTCACAACCATAAAAATCCATAGCATCTTTATAAGTAATCACTTCAAACGGACGTAAAATCCATTTGTTGCCATATATTTTCTTCACTACTTCATTAAACAATTTGGTGTTCAAATCGATAATTTGTTGCATACTGGCATATGCCATTTCCATATCCAATTGTGTGAACTCTGGTTGACGATCGCCACGGGAATCTTCATCTCTAAAACAACGCGCAATTTGGAAATACTTTTCATAACCACTCACCATCAACATCTGTTTAAACTGTTGCGGCGCTTGTGGTAGTGTATAAAAGAAACCAGCTTGCTTACGTGTTGGAACAATAAATTCACGTGCTCCTTCATCAGTTCCAGCACTTAAAATTGGCGTTTCGATTTCTAAGAACTCTTCTTCATCTAAAATGTCACGTAATAATTTGATGACTTTATGACGGTTTACGATGGCTCGTCGCACCTCTTCATTTCTATGATCTAAGAACTTGTATTGAAAACGAATCGCTTCGTTTGTTTTGGCGGCTCTTTTGATTTCAAAAGGCAAGGTTTTAGACAAGTTTAAAATTTCTAAAGCAGAAGTTTCCAATTCAATTTTACCGGTACGCAAACCTGCATTATAATCATCTTCATTTCGCCCAACAACGATACCTTTTACCGAAATAACAGATTCTGGTTTCAGTTTCACTAACTCGTCAATATTTGGAAATGATTCTCTGCTGATTCGTACCTGAAAAATCTCGTAACTTGAATCACGCAAATCGATAAACATTAATTCACCGTGGTCACGCACACTGGCAACCCAGCCCGACAACATGACTTCTTGTTGAATGTTTTCTTCAGATAATTGAGAAATTTTATGAGTACGATACGTGTCTTTTATAATAATAGGAATTTCAGGAAGAGCTTCTTCTTGAACCTCTTTATTTTCCGAAATAGATTCTTTCGATATTTTTTCTGATGCTTCTTCTTTTTCTAAAACAACGGCAGCTCCTAATTGGTCTATAATAATTTGACGAATTACTTTCCCATTCGCTCCTTTTCCGATAACACCTAAAACTTTACCAACTAAAATTCCTGCTTTCCCTTGGTCACCCGCTTTAATATCATTGGCAACAGCCTCATTTTCTAAAATCACTTTAGCAATAACTTCTTGAACTTTATCTTCCGAAATGGTATTTTCTTCAAAATACTTTTTGTAGTCAAAAGTGGCATCTTCCAAATAACTTACAGTAGCACTTTGAGTCATACCTGACGTAACTTTATCCTCTTTAAATAATTGAAAAATATCGGTTAACGGATCAATATTATGAATTTTAGCATAATCTTCCGCTTTGATGTTGTTCGATAATGTTTTCGCAACAAACGAAGGATCTTTGATTTCATTATTGATGGCTATAAATGTTTGCGAACGCAATTTATCCGCTGTAAAAAATTTAGCGTCTTGTGGCAAAACACCACCATTAATTAAAATAGATTCCACAGCATAAGGCAAAGCGCTTGTGTCGACCTTAATGGCTTCAATTTCTTTTTTAATATTCACGAAAGGCAAATCAGGTTCCGAAATAAAACGGTAATCCGCTTCAAATTCCTTTTTACGCATGGTTTTAGTCTGCTTTAAATCAGCATCCCACAACACAGTCGTTTGATCAGGTCGAAACTCTTTATTTTCAATATAATAATTGAACTGTTTCTCTACTTCTTCCTTCAAAGCTTCCACCATAAACTTAAACGAGTTCAAGTTTTTGATTTCGGTTCTTGGATTTAATTCGTATGAATGTTTTTTGCGCAAAGACACTGAGACATCCGATTTGAATTCTCCTTTTTCTAAATTCGCTTCAGAGATTCCCAAGTTTTGAACAATACGCTGAATGTATTGTGCATAAGTAGATGCATCTTCAATATTTCGGATGCAAGGTTCGGTAACAATTTCAATTAATGGAACACCTGCTTTGTTAAAATCGACTAAGGAAACAGTCTTTTCGTGCATCAATTTAGCAGCATCTTCTTCGATATGAACTTGGGTTAAATTCACAGTAAATTGCGTACCGTCATTTCGGTAACACGATACGTGTCCGTCAGGAATAATCGGATTATGAAATTGCGTGATTTGAATATTCTTTGGATTATCCGGATATTCGTAATGCTTTCTATCCCAAGAGATTACCTCATTACTAAAAGACGAATCCACCGCTTTTCCGAAAAGAATTGCTTTGTTAATCGCCTCTTTGTTTATAGCAGGTAAAACGCCCATTTGTCCTGTACAAACCGAACATATATTAACATTGGGTAATTCTGATTCTTGATTCGGACAAGAACAAAACAACTTGGTTTTGGTATTCAATCGAACGTGAGTTTCTAGTCCGATTACCAATTCTAAATCGTGGGCTTTTAAAGCCGCAGTTAATTGTTCCAATTCCATTATAACATTTCTTTTAAGAAGTTAGCAAACTGTAAAATTAAAACTTCATTGTTTTTTGCTGCTGTAATTTGAAGTCCGGTACCGGTTCCTTGCGGAACGGATAAAGTTGGTAATTGTCCTAAACTAAAACCAACTGTATAAGCATCTGATAAATACATTGATAACGGATCTTTTAAACTATCTCCTATTTTGGGCGGAGCACTTGGTGTAATTGGTGATAAAATGATATCAACCATTTCAAAATCTTTAGTAAAGTTTTGTGAAATTTGATCTCGAACCTCCAAACTTTTTAGATAAATTCCATCTGAAAAACCTTGAGACAAAACCTGATTTCCTCCAACAATTCTGCGCTTTGTTTCTTCAGAGAAGTTTTCAGAGCGAGTAATGGCATACGATTCTATTAAATTTTCGGCTTCAATACGATTTCCGAAATTAGTTCCATCTAAACGAGATAAATTAGAAGCCGTTTCTGCCATAGCCACAGTATAGTAGGTTGCAACTAAAATATCTGATTTAAAGAAATCTAATTCCTTTACGACAATTCCTTCGGCTTTTAATTTTTGAATAGTCGCTAAAAAGTTGAACTTTATTTCGGCGTCAATCGATTCGTTTTCGATAAAGTTTTTAAAATAACCAACAGTTTTAACTTTTGAACTTCTTATTTCTTCTTCACTGATTTCAGTAGAATGAATTGAAGTTTGGTCCTTAATGTCTTTTCCGCTGATAGCGTTTAATACAATTCGAATATCTTCAACAGATTTTGCCATTGGACCCACACAATCTGTAGAAGAGGCATAAGCCATCAATCCGTATCGGGAAATTCTTCCGAAAGTAGGTTTAAGTCCATAAATATGATTGTATCCAGCAGGTTGACGAATTGAACCTCCTGTATCTCCACCAATTGAAAACACAGTAAAATCCTTCGCAACGTTTACAGCAGAACCCCCGCTCGAACCTCCAGCAACCAAACTTGGATCTATGGCGTTTTTTACAGATCCAAAAATCGTATTTTCACTAGACGAACCGTGACCAAAACTATCGCAGTTTTCTTTTACTATTGGTATAGCTCCTGCATTCAATAACTTTTGAATAGCAGTTGCAGTGTAAGGCGATTTGTAATTCTTCAACATTTCAGAACTTGCAGTAGCGTAAGTCCCTTGTAACATATATACATCTTTAATTCCAAAAGGAATGCCTTCTAACAAACCTATTTTTTCTCCGTTAGCAATTTTAGTATCTACTTTCGCCGCTAAATCTAGCGCTAAAGTATCCAACAAAGCATTGACAGAATTATATTTATTTTGCTTGAGTAGGTCTAATTTTTCTTGTACTAGAGCGGTGCAAGTTATTTGTTTTGACACCAATTGTTGATGTATTTTTTTTATCTGTGAATCCATTTTTATCCTTCTATCACTTTAGTAACGACTAAAAAACCATTTTTTTTGTTTGGGAAGTTTTCTATGATGAGTTGTTTCTCGATTTCCGAACTCTCAACGACCACATCTTCTCTTAAATCACTTACAGACACACTTATACCATTGATATTATTGACAGCATTAGTATTTGATGGAACGGCATTTTTAATAACTTCAAATAATTGGTTCACGGACTCCGATGGTTGTGCTCCTTTAATACTCGACAAGATATCGACAGTCATTGTTTTGCTCATAATTTTATATCGTTTTAAAGTCAAACTTTTAAGTTGGCGAATTTACGAAAAAAATTATTAGGGAATTAGGGTTTTTTTGATGATTTGGATAGTTAATTATTAAACAATTTAAGAGAAGTCAAGACACAGATAAAACGGTTGCTCCAACACAGATTATATTCGCTTCTTTGTTTTATTTGCTCATTTAACTCTGATGAATCTCCATATAATTCTTAAATTACTATTTAAATTTTTCTATAAATGTGAAATGTATATTCAGAAAAATAGCAATTTGAAGTTAGAGATTGTAAAAAAACAATTGAATTTAAAGTCATGAAAGTTATATTTACAATCTAATTCTGTATCATTTCATGGTGAATTCAGCATATTTAATGATAAACTATTGAAAACATAAAAATATAATTGTGATTTTAAAATTTAACTTTTCCTTGAAACTCAAAAACAATATACTACTCATTTTAAGTTTTTTAATTGTAATAACCTTACTATTGACAAATTTAAATAACTGTTTCTTCTGGGATACAGTTCATTATGGATCTGTACATTCCAATTATTATTTTTCAACAAATTTTTCAAATTTGATAGTTCCAAATGATATTGATAGTGGATATATTAATACTTTTGGAATGTATGTTGCCTTCATCTGGAAAATTTTTGGAAGAACGCTACCTAATAGTCATTTGGCTATGCTCCCTTTTGCTATTGGTATTGTCTGGCAACTTTATAAATTATGCAATAAATTAATTAAGCCAGAATTCTCAGGAATTGTACTACTATTGATTATAGTCGATCCAACTTTATTAAGCCAAATGACATTGGTTTCACCTGATGTGCCAATGGTTTTTTTCTTTCTATTAGGAGTAAACGCCGTATTTAAAAATAAAAAATGGCTATTAGCATTTAGTATAATACTACTTTTCTTGACTAGTCTGAGAGGTGTAATGGTATCTCTTTGTATATTACTTCTTGATTTATATTGTAATATTATTTTTAAAGGCAAATTACATTTAATATTTTTTTCACTTCTAAAAAGAAACCTGATATACATTCCAGCATTTATAATTTTTATTTTATTTCATTCCTTTCATTATTTACAAAAAGGCTGGATCTTTAGTCATAAAGATTCACCATGGGCAAATACCATAAACCTAGTTGATGTAAAAGGTTTATTTTTCAATATTGGTTTACTTGGATGGCGTGTTCTCGATTATGGGAAAATTGGGATTTGGTTCGTTTTTTTTATTCTGGTCATTAAATTCAGAAATCAAACTGTTAGGTTAAAAGAAACACAATGATTATTATTCTTTTTAGTCTGTATTCTAATATTTGTACATGCA
>CANGUP010000141.1 GCA_947457105.1 Flavobacteriaceae bacterium | reverse complement strand
TGTACCGCTTTGTTGGTAAAAGTAATCGCCAAAATATTGCGATAAGCATCTTGTTTCTTTGACAAAAGAATGATTTTGAGGTATTCTTTTACCAAAGTATAGGTTTTACCCGATCCTGCAGATGCGTCGTATATGGAGAAAGCTGGTTTTTGCATAGTTTTTTACACGAATTTCACGAATTAGTTCGAATTTTTAGTGATTACTAATTACACGAATTTTTTATTTTTATTTATTTGATAAATATAATTCAATTTAGAATCTTCTCCGTAGTATTCAACTTCAAATTCGTCAATTTTTATTCCACCAATTTTTTCCATTGCTTTTTGAGAACGGATATTAAAAGCTCCAATATGAAAATAAATGGTGTCTACATATTGAAAAGCATAGTCCATCATAAGTTTTTTTAATGCTTTATTGTAGCCGTTTCCCCAAAATTTTCTCCCAATAAAGGTGTAACCTATTAATATAGAATTGGTTTCGGGATTATAATCATAAAACCTACTGCTGCCAATAGGTTCGTTGGTTGAAGTTTCTCTAATGAAAAAAGCACCTTGCGATTGCATTGCTCCTTCAAAGAAATTTTGAAAAATAGCTCTTTGATATCGTAATTTATTAGGATGCTGTTCCCAAACTAAAGGATCCGAAGCTACTTCATACAATTCTTCAAAATCATTTTCATCAAGTGGAACTAGTTTTATCAATTCGTTTTGCAAATGTTTGGGCTGAATATCAAATGTCATTTAGTTCTATTATAGGTTTTGTCAATGTAATTATGTAAAAAAAGTATTTTCATTTACAAAGATAAATGTATAAATTTGAAATCAATTTTAGTATTAACTTTAAATAAAAATATCATGGCATTTGAATTACCACAATTATCTTACGCTTATGACGCGTTAGAGCCACATATTGATGCAAGAACAATGGAAATTCACCATTCAAAACATCACAACGCTTACACAACGAACCTGAATGCTGCTATTGCAGGAACAGATTTGGAAGGAAAATCTATTGAAGAAATTCTTAAAAATATGGATATGACTAAAGCTGCTGTTAGAAATAATGGTGGCGGATTTTACAATCACAATTTATTTTGGACTGTAATGTCTCCAAATGGTGGTGGATTACCAACAGGCGAATTACTTCATGCAATTGAAAAAGATTTAGGTTCATTCGACGAATTTAAAGCTGCTTTTGCAAAAGCTGGTGCAACTCAATTTGGTTCAGGTTGGGCTTGGCTTTGTGTAAAAGACGGAAAATTGGAAGTTTGCGGAACTCCAAACCAAGATAATACTTTAATGCCTGGCGTTGGTTGTGGCGGAACTCCAATTTTAGGAATGGATGTTTGGGAACACGCCTACTACTTGCATTATCAAAACCGACGTCCAGATTATATTGAAGCTTTCTTTAATGTAATTAATTGGGATGAAGTTTCTAGAAGATACGCTGAAGCTAAATAATACTTAGTCTTATTTAAATCAAAAACCGGTTGTTTGTGCAACCGGTTTTTTTGTGTGTGAATTTTTAAAAAGACGTTCGCGAGAGCTAACGCATTTTTGCCCCAAATCTATCATAAACTTAATCTACTAATTCTATGGTACTATAAACATAATAGGAAGAGACTTACAAATTCAGTTAAAATGGCTTAATATATTGGGATGATAGGCAAATGAGAGTAAATAAACCTTTTTGAAAGTGGAACTTATAGAAAATAAAAAAGGTGAAATTTCTTTCACCCTTTTTGCCCCAAATCTACCATAAACTTAACCTACTAATGTTATGGTCATCCAAAGATATATAGCAGTGTATTGTGTTTCAAAATATTATTGATGAATTACAATAATAATCGATGAAATACACTATTTATACTTTTTTTAATAAGCTCTAGCGTCTTTTCCTTCGTAAAAGTTCATGAATGCTCTGTTTACAACACGATTTCCACCTGGTGTTGGATAGTCACCAGTGAAGTACCAATCTCCTAAATTCTTAGGACATGCTACATGTAAATTGTCAACTGATTGAAAAATGATTTTTACTTCTGCTTTTATATCACTTGAAGTTAATAATTGAGCTATTTTATTTGATATTTCTATATCGCTAAATGGCGAATATATTTCTGTAACGTAATTAACTAATTCTGAATCTTTTAAATCTTCTTGAGCTTTGCATTTTTTATAAACTTCATCAACTATTTTATACTGATCTCGCTCTTTTAAAAGTTCTATTGCGGCTTGAAAAGCCACCAATCCTTCTAGCTTAGCCATATCGATTCCGTAGCAATCTGGATAACGAATTTGTGGTGCTGAAGAAACAACAACTATTCTTTTTGGATTTAATCGATCCATCATTTTGATGATACTCATTTTTAAAGTGGTACCACGAACGATACTATCATCAATAATTACCAAATTATCGGTTGGTTTAATAACTCCATAAGTAACATCATAAACGTGTGCGACTAAATCATCACGATTAGCATCATCCGTTATAAATGTTCTTAATTTGGCATCTTTGATTGCGATTTTTTCAGTTCTGATTTTTACAGACAACAATTCTTCCAAAGAATCTTTGGTTAGCTTTTTTCTATTGTCAAGGATAAATTTGTTTTTTCTTTGATTCAAGAAATCATTTGCTGCTTCAACCATTCCGTAAAATGAAGTTTCTGCTGTGTTTGGAATATAAGAGAAAACCGTGTTGTCTGTATCATTTTCAATCGCTTCAAGAACCGCTGGAAGTATTAATTTTCCTAACTCTTTACGTTCTTGATAAATTTCGGCATCGCTTCCTCTTGAAAAATAGATTCTTTCAAACGAACAAGCTTTTTTAACTGTTGGAACGATTATTTCTTCCTCAGTAACGGTTCCGTTTTTCTTTATGATTAATGCGTTTCCTGGTTGCAATTCTTGAACTTTATCAAAAGTAACGTTGAAAACGGTTTGAATAACCGGTCGTTCTGAAGCTACAACAACAATTTCATCATCTTCATAGAAATACGCCGGACGAATTCCTGCTGGATCTCTAAAAACAAAAGCGTCTCCATGTCCAAAAAGTCCTGCCATGGCATAACCACCATCCCAACCTTTGGAAGCACGTTTCAATATTTTGGCAACAGGAAGTTTTTCAGCAATAATTGGTGAAGCTTCTCTTTTGGATAATCCGTTGTTTTTACATTCTTGGTATAAATCGGTAACTTCATCGTCAAGAAAATGTCCGATTTTTTCCATTACAGTAACTGTATCTGCCATTTCTTTTGGATGTTGCCCTAATTCTACTAGACTATTAAAAAGTTCTTTAACATTCGTCATGTTGAAATTTCCGGCAACAATAAGATTTCGATGCATCCAATTGTTTTGACGCAGAAAAGGATGAACACTTTCGATGCTGTTTTTTCCAAAAGTTCCGTAGCGTACGTGACCAAGAAATAATTCTCCTATGTAAGGAATATTGGCTTTTTGAAGCGCAACATTATCAGTATATTCTGGATGTAATGTCAATTCTTCGTTTACACGTTCATTGATTTGTTTAAAAACATCTTGAATTGCTTGAGCATCATTAGAACGAACTCGACTAATGTATCGTTCACCTGGTTCAACATCTAATTTGATTGATGCAAATCCGGCACCGTCTTGACCGCGATTGTGTTGCTTTTCCATCAGAAGATACATTTTCTGTATTCCGTAGAAAGCCGAACCGTATTTTTCTTTGTAGAATTCTAACGGTTTTTTTAATCGTAAAAGTGCAATTCCACATTCGTGTTTGATTGCGTCACTCATTGTATTGTAGTTGTTTAGTTGTGTGTTGTATTTTCAAATAAAAATGCCCCGAAAATTTCGAGGCATAAATTTATTATAATTCTATATCAAAATGTGTTAAAGCTTTGAATTGTTTCAATCTTTCTTGCACTTCTTCTTTTTTCAATGATTCCATTCTTTCAGTTCCGAATTTTTCTACACAGAACGATGCTAAGTTAGAACCTTGAATAATCGCTGTTTTCATGTTTTCAAAAGAAACATCACCTTGTTGGGCAATAAATCCTGAAAAACCACCTGCAAAAGTATCTCCTGCTCCTGTTGGATCAAAAACATCTGCTAATGGTAATGCTGGTGCAAAGAAAATATGTTCGTTATGGAAAATTAAAGCACCGTGTTCTCCTTTTTTAATCACAACATATTTTGGTCCCATCGTATGAATTTTAGCAGCAGCTTTCACTAGAGAATATTCTCCAGAAAGTTGACGAGCTTCTTCATCATTGATTGTAATTACATCAACGCGTTTGATAACGTCTAATAATTCTGGCAAAGCACAATCCATCCAAAAATTCATAGTATCAAGAACAACCAATTTTGGTGTTGTTGTCATTTGATTTAAAACACCTGATTGAACTAATGGATGTAAGTTTCCTAACATTACTACTTCGGCATTTTTGAAATCTTGAGGGACAACTGGATTGAAATCGGCAAGAACGTTTAATTCTGTTGCTAAAGTATCTCTAGAGTTCATATCGTTGTGGTAACGACCGCTCCAAAAGAATGTTTTTCCGCCTTTTACGATTTCAATTCCTGAGATATCGATATTTCTTGCAGTCAATAAATCTAAATATTCTTGAGGAAAATCTTCACCAACAACCGAAACGATTCCTGATTTTACATTAAAATGCGAAGCTGAAAGTCCGATAAACGTTGCAGCACCACCAAGAATTTTATCTGTTTTTCCAAAAGGAGTTTCGATAGCATCAAAAGCAACGGTTCCTACTATTAAAAGTTTGTTCATTTTTGCGTTTTCAAATTAAAGGTGCAAAGATAAACTTTAGTTTATAAGTTTAAAAGTTTACCCTGAAATAAATTCAGGGTTTATAGTTTAAAAGCTAATTAGTATTGTCCTTATTCATGAACTTAGCTTTCTTAGTTGTTGTTTTAGTCAGTAACTTCTTGTAATTATTTTTTGTTTGTTAAATTTCTTCATAATAATAGGAGTAATCGATGCCTTTCATGTACATTTCTTGACTATTGATTTCATTAGTTAAGGCATTTTTGAGTAACGCTTTTATTTCATTACTATCTAAAACACTTTTAACCATTGCTTTATGATAATCATTTTTGGTAATTTTGCTCCAATCTACACATTGATTTAGTTGCTTTTTGAGAATTAAATCTAGCCATATTCTTGTACTTCTCCCATTACCTTCCATAAATGGATGCGCAATGTTCATTTCTATATAGGCATTGGCAATTTCTTCGAATGTGTTTTTTGGTAGCTCTTCAATTTGCTTTAAATTAGCTGGAAGAAACTGTGCCATTGCAAATTGAAAACCTCCTTTTGAAATATTTTTATTTCGAATTTGTCCTGCAAAATCATAAAGCCCGCCAAATAAATAACCATGAATTTGTTGCAAGCCTTTAGTAGTTCCTATTTCTATACTTTCTATAAATGAGCTTTCAAATAAGGCATAAGCTTTCGATTTACTTTTACCATCAATGGTTTCATTGCAATAGGTAAACCATTCTATAAAACGATTTGCCTTAGTACCCGGAAACGTTTTGCCAAGAGCTATAATGCCGTTATAATCTAAAACATCTGCTAAACGTTTTTTTCCATCAGGAGCTACTAACTTCAACTGGGTAGTAATACTAACCACTTGATTATTTTCTTTTTTTAATTTGGCTTTTAGGTATTTCCAATAATTTCTTGCTTTGTTGTAATCGTCTTGATTCGTAAGCACGGCGATAATATCTAAAACCGAAAACCACCATTTACTGTTGTCTTCGTCCCAAATGGCTCGTACCTAACGATCATCAAAAAAACGTATAGAAACTTTGTTCATTTTGAACTACTTATTAACGCAATGAATTTTATTTGTTTTTCCAAAAGGAGTTTCGATAGCGTCAAAAGCAACCGTTCCTACTATTAAAAGTTTGTTCATTTTTACGTTTTCAAATTAAATATGTAAAGATAAACTTTTAGTTGCAGAGTTGCAAAGGTTGAAAGAGGCAAAGTAGTAAAGATGTTTTGCTAAAAATAGCATAAAGGCCACAGCTTGATTTTATAACTTAAGAAGATATTTATCTCTTTTTTTGGGTTACACTGAGAAACAAAGAGATAAACACAGAGATAAACTTAGTTTTTTTGATGTGTTACTAAATTAAGGAACTTCGAAGAGCTGAGTTATTATTATAAAATTTTTCTAGTTAAAAATTTTCTTTTATAAACTAATCCCTTTTCATCTAGCATGAGTTGTTTTTTAGTGTCATAAATCCAGCACATAGTGGTGTCTTTATCTGTGTAACCGTAGATTCCTTTTATTAGATTCGGTGTGGTCTCATCAAATTGCCATTGAAACATGAGACTGGGTTTTGTGGGATTAAACGGAGTTTCTTTATTACTTTCATACAATAGAATTGAACCCGACTTTCTATCAAAGGCAACCCTTTTTATTTTCTTGTTGGGTTGTGTGGTCTCCCAATAATAATCATAATCGGCTATGATGGCGCCATACTGCAAACTGTCATCTAGTGAAATTTTGGAGGTGAAAGGCACAGACGGTGTATTGAATTTTTGGAGGTGAACCGAACCACCTCTTATTTTTATTAGCTCTTTTGTTTTATTAAAATAAAAAAAATAAACAAGTGCTGCAACTAAAAATAGCGCAACACTTGTTATTAAAATATTTTTATAAAAATGCATTTTTATTGGAATGAATAAATAAAAGTGAATTTATTTGTTGCAATTTCTACTAACTACATTTACTAATGTTGTTAATAAACTTAAACCAGAAGAGTTGTATTTACTTTCTGTATCTGGTTCAAATGAAGTAATTTTCTTTATAATAGCTTCTCTCCATAATTCTTTTTCAGCTTCTATTGCATTATGAAAAATTAATTCTATAAGCTCTTCATAATTCTTTTTTTCTAAAGAAGATTTAGCTGGTTTTAAAGATGAATTACAATTTAAAATTTTATCAATTAATAATTCTCTTGATTTTTGATATTCATTGTCAGTTTGCATTATACTTTAATTTTTTAAAAATTTATATTTATAT
>CANGUP010000140.1 GCA_947457105.1 Flavobacteriaceae bacterium | reverse complement strand
TTATAAACGGCCTTCTTTGAATTTGAAATATCTTCACGAATAAACGAATATCCATTTGGCGTGTAGTACAACTTAGCCTTAGGGTAAAAAACTCTCGCTACGCGACCCAAAACACCCGCTTTAGATGAGTGAACATGAATAATGTTTGGCTTGATTCTTCTTATTTCTCTGATGATTTTTATCAAGGAGTTTAAATCTCTAAACAATGAGATTTCCCTTGTCATGTCTATAGGAATTAGTTCGGTTTCTGCGGAGAAATCTTGAATAAATAATGATTCATTGGTCTCGTTTCTTTCTCTGCTGTAAATGATGTGGCTTTTAAAATTACCATTGATTTCAGAGTACCTATTTATCTGTTTGATATACGTGTATACACCGCTTACGAAGGTTTCTGAAATATGAACTACTTTTATTTTTTCCATGAACGCAAATATACTAATTTTGTGATAAATTTTTAAAATGAAAGTCGCTTTTTTATTTGGGGGTTCAGGGTATATAAGTTATTTTCTCATGACCAGATTCATAGAAATAAATCGGTTCGACCGCTATATAATTTACGATATTAAACCGCCTGTTTATTTCGATAATCTTCCTCTAAATGCTCAATATATATTCTGCGATGTAAGAAATACAATTGCAAATTTTGATGAAGCTTTTAATCCATCGGAATCCTGGGTTTTTAATTTAGCTGCAGTTCATCGCGAGCCGGGACATGACTCTCATGAATATTTTGACACCAATATAAATGGGGCAAAAAATATAAATGATTTTGCAGATAAAATGAATTTGACTAATCTGTTTTTTACAAGTAGTATAGCGCCTTTCGGAAAGTCAAAAGAGGTTAGAACAGAAACATCGCAACTTTATCCTGAAACCCCTTACGGTATTTCGAAGGCTATGGCAGAACTGATTCATTCCAATTGGCTTAGCAATAATCCTTCGAAGCGATTAATTATTGTTAGACCAAGTGTTATTTACGGCCCTAAAGACCCTGGTAATATTTATAGAACAATTAAAGCCTTAAAAAATGGCTTTTTTGTTTTGCCGAATGGAGGTAATGTAGTCAAAGCTTATGGTTATGTTTACGGTCTTGTGGATAGCATCCTCTTTACTATGGAGAAAAAAGAACGTCAAATAACCTACAATTACGCTGAGCATCCTTTACTAAATCTCAAGCAAATGACTCTGGAAATAAAAAAGGAGTTGAATTACAACAAACCAACTTTGAGCTTACCTACATCCGTCTTGGCAATTATTGCAGGAATTATTCAAGTTTTATATCGGATAATCGGTAAAAAGTCCGACATCCATCCAACTCGAGTGAGGAAGGCAGGTTTTCCCACTAATATTAGACCCCAATACTTAATTGATCATGATTTCCCTTTTCAATATGAATTCGTAAAGTCCCTGCGTCATTGGAAATCTATGGAACAAAATGATTTTCTGTAGTCTTTTGAAACTTTACGGTTTTGAAATATATGCTCAAATAGACCGCAAAAAGAAAACAGCCAAACTGACGGTGGAAAAGGTTTTCGATTAACAGAACCATTGTAAATGAAAGTACTATTGCAGTTGCTGCAAAATTCTTGTAGACACAGACTAAAGTCCATGTCAAGAAAAGTGCAAATAGGAGAAATGGAATAATACCTCCAATTAGGAAAAAATCGATAAACTGGTTGTGTGTGTTGAAGTTCTCATCTAAAAACCAGTTTCTCTTACCATATTCACTTATTGAACTACCATAACAATCATTCAGTTTTTTTTGTAGGGCTTGATAAGAATCCTCGCCGTTCCAAAATGAAAAATTAGGACCTTGGATTATGTTTTCCACACAACCATAAATAACAACTCTAGGTTCAAACTTTTGAGTGTTTTCGATGCTTTCAGAAAATGAATTTTTAATGTAAAACCGTTTAGCTATGTTCTTATTTAAAAAAACAAACAAGGAGACTGTGAGAAATAACCCAAGTAAAAACAGCGCTTTTCTTCTTAGAGTAGCTCTGAGATAAAAAACAATATAAATTAAAAAAAGCAGTAAAAAAGTTAAGATAGATGTGCGAATAGAAATCATAAAGACAAATCCAAAACAGAGAAAAAAAGACATAATGTAAAGGTGCTTTTTTTTCTCAGTATTGAAAAATAAGTCAACTGAAATAATCATTGCAATTACGGCGAAAAGACCAGCGTAAGGACGTTCTAACAACAAAACAAAATTTGTTGCCCATCCTTCCGCAAACGGAAAAAATTTAAAGACCATGTAAAACTTGATGATTCTATAAACTGAAACCAAAATCATTGCACAAACAGCAATGAGCGTAGCCTTTTTTATTAATCGCAAATTATTGACTTTAAAGAAAAGTATCGGCATTGCCAGAAGATATAGGTGTTTTCTGTAGTAAGTGAAGTCCGAGACAAATGAATTGGTATAAATCGCTTGCGCAAAAAGAATTAACAGTAGAATTGTCAGGACAATAAATGGAGATTTTACAAATGTCAAAAAGCATTCTCTGTTAAAATCAATACAGTAAAGCAACAATAAAGCACCCAAGATAATATTTGGTAATGCCGCAGAAAAAGGCAAAACCAGGATGAATAGTAATGCAAGAATATCATAAGCCTCGCTTACAGTTACGCTAATTCTTGGCCATTTTTTATTCAGGTTAATCATTTTAATCTAAGGAGATAAGTTGGATCTACTTAAAAAGAATTTTCTTGATTTCAATCAAGACTTTGTTTGGCGTGAAGTATAATAAATAATTTCGGAAAAGACCATAAATAGGGTAAAATCCGAAATAAAAATTGTCTTTAATAACATCTAAGCGAGCAGAGGCTTGCTTCTTTTTGGTCTTCAATGACATGCTATTAGGATTCAACTCTTTTTCTAGTAAAAACTTATCTATGTTTGCTATTTTGTACATTTTCAAAACTTCAAAATAAAAAGCATAATCCTCTGTGTAATACTTTACAGGATAACTCTTAACTTTTTCCAATATTGAAAATCGGAACATAATTGTGGGGTGTATCACGGTAGAGGAACTTACAAACATCAAATCTTTAATGCGACGACTATCTGTTGGGACTTTAATATTAAACAGAAAATTTCCTTCCATATCATTCATGATAATATGGGATCCAACCAGAGCGATATCTGGATTATTTCTCAAAAAATCCGCCTGAACTTTAAATCTGTTATTCAAACAAATATCACCAGCATCTAAGCGCGCTATAAATTCGTAATCCTTCGTTTTTAGATATTCTAAACCATGATTTAAAGCCTTAATAATACCGCCGTTTTTCTCCAAGTAAAGAAATGTTACTATACCTTTTCCTCTAAAGCATTCCCTTATTTCTTCCTCGTTAATTAAATCGGAGACACTTCCGTCATCCACAACCAAAATATCTACTTCTTCGTCATTTTCAATTTTGCTTAGTGATTTCTTAAGTCCTCGTGCGTCATTATAATTCGGCAATAAAACAACTACATCATTTTTCATTTAACTGCGTATTAATTTCTGTTGACAATTTGATTAATATGGCTAAACCAATCCAAAATCCGTACATTCTAAAGGTGTCTAATTGTAACCAATTAAAAATAAACCCAACAAATGTAACTAGTAAAATTATGGACAGTGCTTTTTCTTCTGTAGCTAATTGCCTCTTGATAATTCTATTTGTTTGCTTCAAAATGGCATAGAGAAAGTATAAAAAAAACGATAAGCCAACAATGCCCATTTCGGCTAATAATCGAACATACAAGTTATACCCTGGTGGAAACATTGGGTCGTTTTTGTTGAGATATCTTTCCCTAAATTCCCAGTTGTTTTTCTTCGCCCAAATAGGATAATGAAAAATCGCATGATAGGCTTGCTGTCCGTAGCCTACACCAAAAATAGGGTTTTCTGTAAAAACAACTAAGTTAGCATACTGTATTCCCAATCTTGATTGATTTGAAATATCCTTCTTTAAATTTCCTATAAGATCTAACGATTCAATTTTCTTCTCAACATCTCGAATTATTTTGTCTCCTTTAGAGAAAATCACAAAGCCGCTAAAAAACAACACCCCAAAAGCAGTGTAAAGTAAAAGCATCAATTTTTGTTTTCTAGAAAGTAAGATTGAAAGAAAAACGAACAACTGCACGAAAACAACAACCAATGCGGTTCTCGATCCAGAAAAGTAAGTCAAAACTATAATTATGATTGTTGGGACATATTTAAGAAGTCCTTTGTTTGTTATTATATAGCTGAACATCCAGCCCGAAACTGTTATCAAAAATGTAGCTAGTGCAGGTGGCTCAAAACAAACAGAAGAAATTCGATTTCTGCTGTCGCTATCATATTCAACAAAAGGAAAATAATCAAACATCCTCAGGATGGAATAAGCTGGATAAAAGCCAAAAACATGGAATAAGATTTCTAAAAGACCATAGATAGTCACAAAGATAAAAGAATATAAAAATGCCTTTCGTATTTTGCACAAAATCTCATGAGCCGTCATCTTTACGATGACGTTCCAATACAGGAGAAAAAAAGCAAATCCTGATAAAAACAAAACAAAAATTTGTCGTACAAATCGATTAATCCCTGTTGTTTTCTTCCAATAATTTTCCAAAACTGTTGGCAGATTCACGATGATAGAAAGGATGCTTAGGAAAAAAAAAACCAATAACAAATGAAACAAGTAGGAGCGGTAAGGTACCTGAATTCTCTTAGAGAAATATGACTCAACTAGTAATACCAGAAAACCTAAAAGTAAGAAATAGGAGCCTGCTTCACGCTTATACTCTCCAAGACCCTTAATACCCATAAATGAGTTAAAAGGAAAAAAGAAAATACCTATTATGAAAAGCGTAACGTAGATTTCTCTTAAACTCAATTTCATTTAACTTTCATTTTTCATTTGGCATAAAATTAATTGTCTATGCACAAAACATCGGAACGCCCATATCGAAATTATGCAAATCAAAATTGGTTCAATAGAATTTCCAAATATAATCGCAATAAATAAAACAAGTACGGTAATTAATAGGATATAAATATTCGACTTTCTCAAGGATTCCATGGAAGTTCTTGCTTCAAATGCTGAAATAATTGACGATGAATAAAGTCGCACAATACCCAGCAATAAAAGTAAAGAAATTATAGATAGAGATTCACTAAAATTAAATTTTAGCACTTTGAAAAAGCACAACACGTATGATGAAATATACAAAGCAATTCCCAAAAGAAAACCAAATGCAATTGCTTTCTGATTGAATCTTATAAAGTATTCCTTGTCAAATTTATCTTTAAAAACGATCAGCTGTTTGAAACCAATGTAATTTTGCAAAATAGTAAATGGTGCTAAAAAGAAATTAGTCAAATAAAAAAAATCACCAAATTCTGAAATCGAAAATTTTGCTTCAATAATAAATCGATCAGCAAAATTAATTAGTGAAAATCCAAAAATAGCCAGAAAAAAGTGAAACGCAGTGATGCCTATATCACGACCAGAGACCTCTTCATTAAATTCGATTTTGATGTATTTATATATGTAAATTGATGCCACAATAAAGACCAATATCATATTGATTGCTACAAATTGAATAAAATCTGCCAAATTGCATTTATGAAATAGATAAAAAAAGGCAGTGGTTGCAAACAAGACCATTTTCCAGTAATTGGAAACAAATTGTGAAAGCACAAAGTCGGAATTTAATCTTAGCATATTAAGAAGGAATAATGTTCCTATCATGCAAAAACTAGAGAGCAGCAATAATACCGTATTTATTGGAATTTCAGGATAATACACCTTCATAATGAATGTGCTTAACATTGACGAAAAAATCGAAATGCCTCCAACCAAGTACAATTGGAGCTTTTGTGTTTGAATTGTGTTTTTTTTAGATTGAAAAGAAAACCTTAAAAAGACCTGCTCTGTACCAAAGATTCCAAACAAATAAATTAGCGAAAAGTAAGAGACAAAAATAGAATATTGCCCATATTGATTTGCATCCAATATTTCTTTTAGAAGAAAATTTGAAATGAAAAAACCCAAAGCTCCCGCCAGTATCATTAGCAAGGACAAATGACGTACTACATGTGTTTGAACTATCTTGAACATTTATATATTTAAGAAACAAAAGGTTAATTCCAATATAGAATTAACCTGTTCCTTTAGTGGTTTGTCAGATGTTTATTAAAATGCTGCCACTTTTGCAAACTCTGGATATAGTGCTGGAGTAGTTTCAAAAAAGGCGTCGTAGTTTCCTTTTTCATCTGTCTTGAATGAGTACAGTTTTGTGGCCTCATCAAATGTAATATACTGATTTGGCTTAAAATACATTCCAAACTTCTCTTGCGGAATTTCAAATTTATTATTGAGATATGACATTGAAATCTTCTTTATCTCAATATTTTTTAAGCCTTTGTACTCATTTCGTCCAATGTCAAAACGCAAATCAGTTGGCATAACGCCCTCTGGCATATTGAAGATTACTGTTTGTGCGGCAGCATTACCCTTTACGCTTGCCCAAACTGCTTTATCTTCCTCAAACCATTCATTTGTGCCGTCCTTGTAAAACAAAATCAATTCTTCATCCGATGGGATAACAAGATCTACAGCAACATCAAAAGTAGGCGGTAAATCTTCTTTTACTTCTGTTTTTGGTTCATTTTTAGGCTCATTTTTACAAGAAAAAAAGACTAAGGAAAAACATAGACTTAATAAAATTATTTTTGTTTTCATGATTAAAGAATATTTTGTGCGAAAGTATTGCTTTTTTCAATTAAAGCAAAAAAGATTTAATCCAATTTTTTTCGAAAACTGGTTGGCTATTGTACACAAAATGCCAATTGTAAAATGTTGAGCCCTGTAACCTTTCGCTTTCTTTTCGCTTTTTTTTCGCTTTCACGGTTTGATCGTTTCTATTCAATTTAGCTTAATCTCAGAAATCCTGTTTTTCTACGACGCTTTTTTAGTTTTTTCGCTCATTTCCTGCGTTTTAAAGAGAATATTGGTTTTGTGTCGATAAAATATAAGAATTTATTAACAATTTAATAGCTTTACTCCCAGTTTAATCAATTTTTTTTAAAAAGTCATGAAAAAAATTACCCCGTTTTTTCTTGCTTTGCTTTTACAACTTTTTTCTACTCAAGCCTCAAGTCAAAGCATTGCTATCAACGAAATTTTAACCGCAAACACCACGGTCAATCAGGATGAAGACGACTCTTAT
>CANGUP010000139.1 GCA_947457105.1 Flavobacteriaceae bacterium | reverse complement strand
TGATATAGAAACAGCGCATAATCGGTATATTTTGTATCGCCTGTAATTTGATACATTTTATCCAAAACATCGGTAAAAGTCAATCCGTGAGAAACACCACCATTAAATGCAGTACCCGAAGAAAACGGACTGGATGTTCCTATAGGATAATTCGTCATTACGTTATCCACAGCCTTCACTATTGCTTGCCAAAGTTTTTTGTCTTTAGTGTATTCATAATAAGCCAGTAACCCACGATACATAGTTGCTTTAGACCATAATTCCCCATTTTCAGAGTTGAATTGGTAACGTAATTCCTTATCGTAAATGCCAATATAACCGTCTTCATCTTGTGTTTTCAATACCTCTTGAATGTACTTTTCTACCTTTTTAAGACCCACTTTATCGTTGATTAAAATCACGTTTCTAATGTAACCATCCCACCAATTGGATTGGGTTTCGCTGTTCCACCATTTGTATTGTTCACTGCCTTCAGCATCGCCTTCTTTATTGTTTCCTAAATCTTTAATCGTGCTATTTTTGTGCAATCTACCTATGCTGTAAATAGGGTCATTGATTAAGTCAGGCACCAATTTATCCAAATTACCTACAAAACCATCGACATCTTTTTGCATTTGTTCTTTTATCCAGCCAGTGGGTTTTATGCTTCCAAAAGGTAGTATTTGATATTTCTCTTCCGTTTTAGTTGCGTTTTTTTGTTGTGAATTCATTGTGAATGACGCTAGAATTACTATTGTTAAATATAAATTTCGCATAAGATATTTTATTGGTTTGTCATTTGAAAATTAAGAGTGCCACCAGTCATGATTTCTGAATAGGTTATGAATGGTTTTGATAGTGATGTTTTATTCAGTTGGGCGTTTTCTTGATAAATATTCTCGTTAGAGAAGTTAGGTGCTTCAATGGTAAAAGTTTTATTGTTTTTTAAATGTAGGGTTGCTTTTTTAACTTGTGGAGCACCAAAAACAAATTCGCCATTGGCAGGATTTACAGGATAAAAACCTAGCGTTGACAAAATATACCAAGCCGACATTTGTCCGCAATCGTCGTTTCCAATCATACCTTCAGGCGTGTTGTTGTGAAATTCGTTAATGATTTTATGAATGTATTTTTGACCGAATTTAGGTGTTTCCGAAAAAGCATATAAATATACTATATGATGGCTAGGTTCGTTTCCATGAGCATACTGACCAATCATCGCTTCCTGACCTAAAAATTTATTTGGATTTAAACTTTCAATAGTAAAGAAATCATTCAGTTTTTTTGTGAATTCCTTTTTGCCACCCAATAGATTTTTCATACCATCGATATCATATTGTGCTGAAGTCCAAAAATACTGCCAGGCATTGGCTTCGGTATAATCGCCAGGATTGTTCATGGGTGAAGTTGCTGTTAATGGATCAAATGGCGTTCTCCACTTGCCATTGGTATCTTTACCTCTAAATAACTTTGTTTCAGTATCAAAAAGGTTTTTATAATAATTGGCTCTTTTTTGAAAGGAAACTTGATTTATTTTATCGTTTAAATTTTCAGCCATTTGCGCCACACACCAATCGTCATAACCACTTTCTAACGTTCTTGAAACCGCTTCATTATCTAATTTATCAAAAGGATAATAACCGTATTGATTATACAATTCCCAATCGGAATTAATATGACTTTTAGTTGAAGTTTCAATCATGGCTTTGAGCGCTTCATCTTTATCAAAACCATTAAATCCGTTTGTATAAGCCGATAAAATCATAGGAATGGCATGGTTACCAATCATACAATAATTGTCTTGTCCCCATGAGGTCCAAATGGGTAAAAATCCAGCAGCTTTGTGATGCAAAAGCAAGGTATTTACAATGCCATCAATTTTTTCTGGTACTATAATTTGAAGCAATGGAAACGCACCTCTGTAAATATCCCAAATGGATAGAGTAGAGTAGTAGGCTTTATTTGGTGCTATACCAATTCTATCATCAGCACCGCGATAGTTACCATCTACATCAGCAATATTGGAAGGTTGTAAAAGTAAATGATACAGCGAAGTGTAGAAGATTTCTTTTTGTTTTTGTGGTGCTTCAATGTCAATTCGATTGAGATAGTCGTTCCAAACTTTCTCGGCATTTTGCTTTACTTTTTCAAAGCTCCAATGCGGTATTTCAGTCTTTAAATTTTGTTTTGCTCCTGCAACACTTACCGTTGATAAAGCAATTTTTAGCTGCAAAATTCTATTTTTTGACAAATTAAAATCCAAAATGTATTTGGGTGCATTTTGCTTTTTCTCTTTCGGAAGTTCTTTTGATGCTACAAATGGCGTTTGAAATTGAATTGTAAAAAAATACTTTTTGGTTACCCAACCTTTGGTTTTGCAATACCCAGAAATAGTGCTATTGTTTTCGATTTTGATGTCACTTTCCAAAACCAAACTATCGTTTAGAAATTGAAATCCATGTTGAAAATCTACTAACAATTTTGCTTTTTTACTTGGGTAAGTATATTTATGAAAAGCTACTCTTTCCGAACAAGTTAGTTCGACATTGACATCGTCTTTTTTAACTAATGAATAATAGCCAACACTAGCTTTTTCAGAATTTTTATGATAACTGTTTTTAAGTTTTGACTTTTCTTCATGGAATGGAAGCAACAAAATGTTACCCATTTCACCAATTCCAGTTCCGCTGAAACGCGTTTGTGAAAACCCCAAAAGCAAAGTGTCTTTGTATTGATAACCACTCGTATGATTCCAACCAGCGATATTGTTATCTGGTCCGGGTTGTACCATTCCAAAAGGCATTGAAGGTCCGGGAAATGTATGTCCGGTGCCATCCGTACCAATAAAGGTATTTACAAATTTGGCATTGTTTTGAGCATTTATACTCCAAAAACAAATAAATAATAATCCGCTAAAGAGTATTTTTCTTATTTCCATAAGGCATCCATTTGTTCTAGACTTTTATTTTTGGTTTCAGGTACTTTTTTCCAAACGAATAATAAAGAAAATAAGCAGATTACAGAAAACAAATAAAACGGAAAAGCTCCATTAAAATTATCTTTCAACCATTGGTTTTCAATCAAACTTGGGAAAACTTGAGTTACCACAAAATTGGCTACCCATTGAATAAAAACACTAATCGCCAATGCCAAACTTCTTATCTTATTTGGAAAAATTTCTGATAGTAACACCCAAACAATTGGTCCCCAAGAAATACTAAAAGAAGCCATAAAAAGTATTAAAAAGGGTAGTACATAATTCCCAACGGCTTCATTGTAAATAAAAACACCTACAGCTGCCAATGAAATAGTCATTCCAGCAGAGCCAATGTAAAGCAATGGTTTTCTTCCCATTTTGTCAACCCATTTAATGGCTAATAAAGTAAAAATTAAGTTTACAACACCTAAAATGCTGGTTTCTAACAAAGAAGCATCTGTTGAACTACCTAAACTTTTAAAAATTTCTGGAGCATAATATAGTATAGCATTGATGCCAGTTAGCTGTTGTAAAATAGAAAGTCCAATTCCAACAAATAGTGCTTTTTTATATATTGGATTTACCAGATGGTTCCACTGACCTTTGTCTTCTTGTTCCAATGAATTTTGAATTTCAGATTGCACTTGAACCACGTCTTCTGGTGCGTTTATTTTTTCTAATACAGCAACAGCTTGTTCCGATTTTCCTTTTTGCAATAACCATCTAGGGCTTTCGGGAATTAGAAATATAAAAATTAGAAATAGGATAGAAGGAATGATTTCAGAACCAAACATCCAACGCCATCCAATGTTCAAATTCCATTGGGCATCACCTTGCAAAGCAATGAAGTAATTCACAAAATAAACCACAACAATACCAATAACAATGGCTAATTGATAGTTACCTACCAAAGCACCACGTTTTTTTGGCGGAGCAATTTCGGCTATATACATTGGTACAACCATGGAAGCAATACCCACACCAATGCCGCCCACAATACGAAATAGCACAAACATGGTGAATGAATTGGGTAGCGCCGTTCCAACAGAATTTAGAATAAAAAGAATAGCTGTAATTAGCATTGTGGCTCTTCGTCCCAATCGGTTACTCAAATAATCAGAGAAAAAGGCTCCAATTAAACAGCCAACCAACGCACTTGAAATAGCCCAGCCAGTTTCAACAGGAGTCAAATGGAAGTATTTGGTTAGATTACCAATGGCTCCAGAAATTACAGCCGTGTCATAGCCAAATAATAAGCCGCCAAGTGCAGCACTCAAAGCAATAAAAAGAATATAGTTTTTGTTGTTTTTATCCATTGTTTATAAGGTTTTGTTGTAAATAGTTTTTCATTTCAAGATTGATTTCCCATTGATTCGAAAGCGGTTTCTTTGTGAAAGGCTCTTGAGGCATATAAGGAAATGGTCCAAATTCGGGTGTAATGGTTATTTGAGAATAGTTTCTTTTCTTTTGAATTTCAATAATTTCTTTCCACCAACTTAAATACCGTTCTAAATGAGAATTCCATTCTGGTGCGAAAGGATGGTTCACTTGCGGACTTTGCTCAAAGCCAACACGAGCATGAATGTGTTTTATATTGGGATAAATTTTGGATAATAACTCTTTTTGGTCTTCCAAATTACTTTCTGAAACCACACAGAAATGAGAGAAATCAGCAATTAGTTTTAATTTGGGGTAGATATCAATATACTTTAAAAGCGTTTTTAAATGAAATGAAAATCGGCCGCGATGAATTTCATGCCAAATAGGAATTCCTGAATTTCGAGCAATATGTTCTGTGATTTCAATTATTTTACAATTATTGCTGAAATCATAAAAATCTTTTCCTGTATGAGAGTTAATGTAATTGGGATTTAAAGTGATTAAAAACTCCAATCGTTTTGTAATTCTTTCAATGTATTCTTCGACCGTTTCGTTTTTATTGGACAAGACTTGTTGAGCGATGAAAATAAAATTAGGATTAATAGTATTTCTAATATTCTCTAATTCTTCCATAAATTCAGTTATGAAATTTGCATCATCAGGAAAATTGATTTCCACACCTTCATAACCATTGTTCACAACATTGGATAGAAATTCTTTTGCCGATTGATGCTCGCAACCCCAATAGGTACAGGTATATTTTACATCCATATTAGTTTGAATATAGAATTGGATTAATTGGAGAGTTGATGATTTCGCCAATTTTTGCGCCCGGACACCAAGTATTCCAATCGTGTATTTGGTTTTTATTTTCAGGATTTTTCAATAGCATGTCTTTTTCCATATAAATGATGGTCATGACTTTTCGCATTTCGTCTGTTACATTAGCACCAGCACGATGAAATACCCAACCCGAATGGAAACTAATCTCACCAACATCAAAAGGTTCAATCACATGTTTGAAATCAGTAACGCGTAGTTTTTTCTGAATAAGTTCCTCACTCTCATCTCCAATTTCCAATTCGCGTCCTTCTACTATAGTATGGCTTCCTGCACTAAATTCTAATGGACCCATTTCTAGTGGTGTTGCTTGTAACGGCATCCATGCAGTAACCGTTTTATCAGTTTCTAATGGCCAATAATATTGATCGGCGTGCCAAGGAGTAATTCCACCGCCACCTTCTTTAAACAAAGCTTGGTCATGGTATAATCGAACACCGTTTACTTGCATTAAATCGGATGCGATTTTAGCTATTCGTTTACTAAAAATTAATTCTTTTACAACATCGTTTTCCAACCATAAATTGAATAATTGCAGAAATGCTTTTCCGTACGTTGTTCTATCCTCAAGTGCTGTTTGCTCTTGGTTCATTGCGTTTACTTGTTTTGTAATAGCAGCGTTAAAGAATAGAACTGTTTCTAGATTTAGAACTTCCTTCAATTTGATATATCTATTTTTTTGATAGAAATCAATTTGTTCTTGCGAAAGGGAATAAGGCGTTTCAAGAAATTCTGATATTGATTTTGGTAGTGTTTGCATATTCTAATTATTAAATTAAAGTAAATTAAAATGGAACATTCTATTTTAGGAATTTCAAAACTATTGATTCGTTTTGGTAAGATTTAACATTAATTTGTTTAATTATGACACTATATTGAATTATTTTTGAATGATTATAAATTTTAAAGTTTATAGTATATTATGAAATCGCAATAATCAAACTCGTTTGCTTGCAAACACCAATGAAAATAAAGCGATAACATATGACCTTAAAAACAATAAATATTTACATATGAAAGCTACATTAGAGAACATCCCATCAGAAAAAGGAACTTCTAGCTTTTATGCTTATCGTTTTCAGGTTCCCTTTTTTGAATTCAAATGGCATTATCATCCAGAATTTGAGTTGACTTACATTGTTAAGGGCAGTGGTTACAGAATTGTTGGAAACTCCTATGAATATTTTAGCAATGGTGATTTAGTTTTGTTGGGAAGCAATTTACCGCATACTTGGTCTGGTAAATTAGAGGATGACGTAAAATCGGATGCTGTAGTAATTCAGTTTTCTAAGGAATTTATAGCACCATTCTTAAAACTCAATGAAAGTGTATTGATAAAGAACATGTTAGTTGCTTCAGAAAGAGGAATAAGTTTTGAGATTGATGAAGCGTTAGTTTCAGAAATTACGGATTTAACAGAAGCTAAAGGAGTGGATAGGGTATTAAAGTTGATTTCGATTTTGGATGTACTGTCTAAAAAACAAGTAAGGTTAATTGCACCAAATGCTTTTCATAATGTTGTATCTAAAAAAAATGAGCTACGGATTAATAAAGTTTGCTCCTTTATACAAAACAATTTTTACAATAAAATATCTCTAAAACAAGCAGCAGACTTAATTTATTTGACGGAAAGTAACTTCTGTAAATTTTTCAAAAAGGCCACAGGAAAAACCTATTCTGATTACTTAAATGAGTTAAGAATAAACGAAGCATGCCGAATGTTAATCCAATCAGAAAAAACGATTAGTCAAATATCTTTTGAATGTGGTTTTGAAACTCTGAGCTATTTTAATAGAGTTTTCTTCAATAAAAAGGGAATGACACCTTCTACATTTAAAAAAGAAAATCTAATTTGATATTTGGATAATACACTTCAACTATACGTAAGTGCAACGTTGCCTGAGGATCTCGAAGCCAATGTGGGATTAACTACGTTGTTCCCAAAGAGGGAATCCTGGGCAAATGAAAACCTAAATGATTATTGGCATAATCATTTGTTTTTTTTAAATAAAAAAACCGATTAGCATAGCTAATCGGTTTTCTGTTGCGGAGAAAGAGGGATTTGTCTGCTACAAAAGTTACCAATAAAATCAATACTTCGCAAAGCATTAAATTTAAGTGACACCTCGACTGACACCTCTTTTAT
>CANGUP010000138.1 GCA_947457105.1 Flavobacteriaceae bacterium | reverse complement strand
CAAAGATAAAAAATCCTGTTAAAGGTAAGATAATTGTTAGAAAAATAGAGAAAACTAATTTACGAAAATTAGGTCGCATCATCACTCCTCTTTCTGGCAATTGATTGAAAAGTAATTTTAAAATTTCATCGCTCTCTTGTGAATTACATCCCGGAATTTCAATTAAATTCTTTTTCTGCTTCTTTTCATCGCTTGTGGCTTGCTTGATTTTGATTTCGAGTACATTAAGTTTTTTCTGAAAGTAATTTCTTGAAATGTTAACGATTTGCACTTTTTCTGGCTTTAGAATAGTACTTTCTGTGTTGATTAATCCGAAGGAAAGTAACAAAGAACCTTTTTGCTTAGCAATAGAAAAATTGAAATACTTGACAATTGTTCTAACGATATTGATTAGAAATATAATAGTAAACATCACTACAACGAATACAAGGATCGCATAGATAACTGGATAATTGCTTATTACTGTCTCGATTTTATCTTCGTCAATAACATCTTCTTTTCCTATTTGATGCAAATTTTCTATAATGGTAAAAAAGAACGTTAGAATCAATCCAATGCTTTTAACATAATTAGATGTAATTCCAATCTTAAATAAGCTAGCAAGATTGATTTTTAGAAAAGGATGTGTTTCTGATGTTTGAATTACCTCTTGAACCTCAACAGTATTTTCATCTGAAACAACTGTTTTCAGATTTTCATTGTCTAATAATTTTGATTTCAATGCCAATGCCAATGGATGCGAAATAGCTTTGATGTTGCCTTCTTTTTTATCACTACCTGCAGTATCGACGCTTAAAGCATAAACACCTATAAGGCGTTGCACAAGATTTTGATGAATATTTACTTGTTGGATTTTATTGAGCTGAATGGTAGTTTTAGTTTTGTTGATTACACCATCGTTAACAATAAACTCGTCGTTAACATCGTCTATATAGAATGTAAAATTTAAATATCTTAAATAAGCAATGACACCAACAACTACTATTGCACCAATGATTGCTAAAAACACATACAATTTGCTAAGATTATCTACTTTAAAAAGAGAAATCAGAATAATAGGCCAAAAAGCCCTTGCAAATTTCTGCAAAGAATCAACAAACATTATCAAAATTCCAATAGAGGATTGTCTTTGTGGCTGATTGAAATTGGTTTCCATTACAGTTGCTTTTGAATTTTACCCATCAATAACTGTTTGATGTTTTCTGCTTCTTCTTTTTCAATTCCGGGTATTTCTAAATCGCTTGAGCTTCCTCCAGCAGTAAAGATTTCAACTTTGGCTAAACCAAAGATTCTTGAAATAAATCCTTCATGTAATGCAACGTGTTGTACTCTATTATAAGGAATTACCATAGTATTAGTTGAAATAATACCTCTTCTGTAAATTACATCATGATTTCTGAAGGTATAAGCTTTTTTCTTGAAAGCAATTCGATTAATAAATAAAGAGAATAAAAGTACAACGAAATAAGTAACTGCAAAATACAATCCAATATCTGAAAATTCTTCTTTATTGAACCAAAGCAATGTCAAAACAATACCAATAATAACAAATACGATAGAAATATTTATAAGTGTAACTTTCCAATACTTTGGATGCAAAGGTGTCAATTGCACTTCTTCATATCGAGGAAGTTGCTTGGTATCTATAACTTCGTTAGTAAATTCTTCCATAAATTAAAATTTTAGACCTATTCCCAAAGCTAGGATATGTGCATTAATGTTAGATTCTATTGGTAAGTATTTATAATCTGTTTGAAAGTAAACTTTATCATTAAAATAAAGTCTAAATCCAGGATTGATTGAAAGACTATTATAAGTTTCTGTGATTTCAAAACTTCTAGCTTGAAAAGCAGGATCCATTGGGTCAAAAAGACCAGGAGTATAAGTTTCAATAACAATTTTAGATGTAAAAAATGAGTAGCCCAAATTAAAAAAAGGTTTGAAGGTTTTACTAGCATTAAACTCTACTCCAAAATTTGGATTAACCATTATTCTGTTTTTTAAATCAACTTGATTATCAATAACTCGACCTTGAAAATAATCTAATCCCAATCCACCTTGAACACTAATCAATTCGTTATTGAACAAAACATAATGAGCGTTCAAACCAAGAATTCCATTATAGTTATCACTAACAAAATTGTTATTTCTACTATTTCCTGTGTAATGTAATGAAATCAAAAAATTATTATCATTCTGCTTTACTTTCTCTTGAGAGTTAGATTTAATAGATAATAAAAATAGTAAACTTAAAATTATTATGTTTTTCATGGTAATATTAAAACTATAGATTTTAATGAAAATTTAAGGCTAAAACTATTATTTAAAAATGTTACAAAAGATTCTTTCTCAATCACAATCAATATGTAATCTATGTTTGTTGCATTTTTGGCATTGAAATAAATATCCTAATAAACTTCCATCAACCGATAGATTTTCAATTATAAATTCTTTATCATAACCACTACCCTCAATATCATCTTCAATTTCTTCAAGAATTGGTTTTATTACTTTTCCATCTGCATATCCAAAAAGTTTACATGGCTCATTACAATGAGTTAACCAAACTTCTTGTTGCCAACTAACATAACTTGGTGTTCGTTCACTCACCTCTAACAATAGCTCTTTATCAATTAATTCGGCGTTTTCAATTCCTTCATAATCATTAAATTCTCCTTCAAACATTTCTGCAGCTTTACCATTTTCAATGCACCAAGGACAGATATAATCAGGTTCTTCTTCACTATAAAATGAACCAGTATATCTTAAACTTCTATTTTCATTGCAACAATCACAAATTCCCTCTTCATTGTCAAAAACATTAATTCTATATGCGTTTGGACTGTATTTAAATATTGGTAACTCCATTGGTATTAAAAACTTATTATTTCAAATAGTTTATTATTAAAATGCTGTTTTATTGAAATTAATTTAAACAATTAATTTTTGTTTGAAAAAACAATATTCTGAACTTTTTATGAGATTCCTACGGAATGACAAACTGTGTGTGTAAACTGATAACTGAGCACTGAACACTGAACACTGACAACTAAATTAAGGCAGCCATTTTTTATCGAAGTTAGGTTTACGTTTTTCTAGAAAAGCGTCTCTTCCTTCTTTGGCTTCGTCGGTCATGTAGGCTAATCTTGTTGCTTCGCCTGCAAAAACTTGTTGTCCTACCATTCCGTCGTCGGTTAAATTCATTGCGAATTTTAGCATTTTGATAGACGTTGGTGATTTTGCTAATATTTCTTGTGCCCATTCATAGGCAGTGGCTTCTAATTCATCGTGCGGAATTACGGCGTTTACCATTCCCATTTCGAATGCTTCTTGTGCGGAATAGTTTCTTCCTAAGAAAAAGATTTCTCTAGCTTTCTTTTGTCCGACCATTTTAGCCAAATAAGCCGAACCATATCCTCCGTCAAAACTAGTAACATCGGCATCGGTTTGTTTGAAAATAGCGTGTTCTTTACTTGCAAGTGTCAAATCGCAAACAACGTGAAGACTGTGTCCGCCACCAACTGCCCATCCAGGTACAACGCAAATTACCGCTTTAGGCATGAAACGAATTAAACGTTGCACGTCTAAAATATTTAATCTGTGATATCCATCATCACCTACATAACCTTGATGTCCTCTTGCTTTTTGGTCGCCACCACTACAAAATGACCAGATTCCGTCTTTAGAACTTGGACCTTCAGCAGAAAGCAAGACTACTCCAATAGAAGTATCTTCTTGTGCATCGTGAAAGGCTTGTAGCAACTCTGCAGTAGTTTTTGGACGAAATGCATTGCGCACATCTGGACGATTGAATGCAATTCTCGCTACTCCATTGCATTTTTTATAGGTTATATCTTCAAATTCTTTAGCGACTACCCAATTAATTTCTGACATATTCTTTTTTTTAAGCGTAAAAATACTATTTTTATGACTTATTTAAAAAGAAAGTTCTTTATGAAAAATTTATTTGTTGCTTTATTTGTTTTAACCTCTTCATTAACAGCTACATCACAAGTAAAAGCAACCGCTTTTCCTGATGCAGGATTTATGGCTGCCTTTCCAACAAAGCCAGAAGTTGAGAAAAACCAAGTGGATACTAAAGCCGGAAAAATAGAAAGTACCGCTTACACTTGTGAAGGTGAAGATTTTGTTATTACACTTTCAGAAAATATATACCCTGCTGAATTAATAAAAAAACTTGGAGATGTAGGTGTACAAGGAATTTTGGATGGCGCAAAAAATGGTGCTATTAAAAATTTTGAAACCCAAATGGAAGGAAAATACACCTCAACAATGGATGAAACTTTCTTGTATGATGGTAAATATAAAGCAACAAAATTTGGTGGAACAGCTGGTGAAGTTGATATGGAAGCCCTTTGTATTGTGAAAGAAAATCATTTTTTTATTCTAATTATAATGGGAAATACTAAAGCTGAAGCCGCTACACAATTTGTAAAATCATTTAAATTAATTCAAAAATAATAATGAAGAAACGATTTCTATCCTCAAAAAACACTTTTACCATTGCTATACTATGGGGTTTGGTATTGTTTTTAATTACTATGTTAGTTTTAAACTTAACCAAAGGAAATATTCCTGTTGCTGCCATTATAATTATTTCATTGGTAACTGCTTTTATACTTTGGGTTTTGTTGGATACGAGATATGTTATTAAAAACAACTTTCTTTTATATCGTTCTGGACCAATTCGTGGTAGAGTTGATATTACCAAAATCAAATCTATAAAGCGTTTTTCAGGATTGAATGTTCCTGTAATGTTGAAACCAGCTTTAGACACCAAAGGTTTTATTGTGACTTACAATCAGTTTGATGATTTGTTTATTTCACCTAAAATGAGTGATATTTTTATTGAGGAAATTAAGAAGATAAATCCTCAGATCGAGTTAATTTGAATCCTGTTTCATTAAAATAATGTGTTTTGGAGAATTTTTTATACATGCTTTTTTTTATTCTTTCAACCATTACTCTATACAAGCTGATGAAATGGAATATTTTGGTAAGAAAATCAAAAGAAATGGATAAAATATCGACAAAAGGATATATTATCAAATATTGGATTATGATAATATGTTTTTTAATTTGTGCATTAATTTGCTTTCTAAAATTTATTTTCAATCTTTAACTTTTTCTTACCCAAAATGTAAGTCGAACCCGAACGCTCAGATATTGTTCCAAAGTTTTGATGATTATTGTGGGCACGGATTGCAAATCCTCGCTATCAGGGGATTATTTCTTATACTAAATAATAATTAACAACGTTTTAAATCTTAAATAAAACTCATGAAAATTAAGATACTAATACTACTTACGTTTTTTATATTCTCTACTATAAATCAAAATGCAAAAAGCGATTATTCAATAGCTAAAAACAAAATTGAAACACAACAAAAAGCAATAAAAGCTAACTATTTGAAGGCTTCTGCACAAGAAAAGAAAGCATTACTACAATCTACTAAACAAGTCATAACTAAAAATTTAACTTCCACAATAATTCCGTTTTGGTACGGAACAAAATGGTCTTTTGATGGTTACACCGCAATTCCAAAGCAAGGTGAAATTGCTTGTGGTTATTTTGTTTCGACAACTTTAAGCCACGCTGGATTTAAATTAAACCGCTATAAATTGGCTCAAAAAGATCCAAAAAAAGAAGCTGAACTACTTCAAATAAAAGGAGCAATTGAAGTTTTAGAAAAAAGTCCGAGTGAACTTAAAAAACATTTTATCAATACTAAAAAAGACGGACTGTACTTTGTGGGTTTAGATTTTCACGTTGGGTATTTACTGAAAGAAAACAATGAAGTATTTTTTATTCATTCCAATTACATCAATCATGAAGGTGTAAAAAAAGAATCTATCACAGAATCGAAAGCTTTTGTAAGTAAGAAATACTACATCGTTGCAATTACCGAAAATGAAAAACTAGTTGAAAAATGGATTTTGAATGAAACGGTATTAACCAACTAAATAAATCCCATCCTCTTTAATTTCAATCAGTTTCTCTTTATACAAAAGTCCGATTGCTTTTTTGAAGGTTTTCTTACTCATTTTCAAAACAGTCTTAATATCTTCTGGATTAGAATTGTCATTCAAACGTAAGAAACCTCTACTGGCTCTCAATTCGTTCATGATAATTTCTGAATTGGGTTCGATGTTTTCAAAACCTTGTTTGTGTAAGGAAACATCAATTTTTCCGTCAGGACGAACCAATTTTATATAGCCTTTCATTTTGTCACCAGTACGAATGGCATCGTCATAAACTTCATCTTTATAAACCAAACCTTTGTGTTTTTGGTTGATGATTACGTTGATTCCGATTTCGGTAATGTGTGAAATGATTAAATCTACTTCTTCTCCTTTTTCAACAGTAATGTTTTCGTTATCTAAAAACTGATTGGTTTTACTAGAAGCCACTAACCTATTGGTTTTTTCGTCCATATAAAGATACACTAAGTAGCGTTTTCCTTTTTCCATAGGACGTGCTTGCTCTTTAAAAGGAACCAGAATGTCTTTTTCCATTCCCCAATCCATAAAAGCACCAATTTGATTGATGTAATTTACTCGTAAAAGTGCAAATTCATTTAAGAAAATATAAGGTACTAAAGTAGTAGCTACTGGACGTTCTTCATGATCAAGATAAACGAAGACTGTCATTTCTTCACCAATCTCAAATACTTTTGGAACGTATTTATTAGGTAATAAAACATCCTCTTTTCCATTGGTAAGAAATAAACCTACTTGAGTATCTCTATCTATCGTTAGTGTATTGAACTGTCCAATTTTCATATGTTTAAATTTTATTTTTTAGAGGTAACATATGGTATCGCCTTTTTAATCATTGGTGTTTTTGCAACAAACTTTTTGTTAGTGGCGATTTCATATATGCAAAATATAATTTTTTAGCGGTCATATATGGAATCGCTTATTTATTTATTGGTGTCTGCTTGCGCAACTTGTTGTTAATGGCGATTTCATAATATGCGTGTAATTTCTGCAAAGGTACAAAATAGCAATTATGAATTATGAATTATAAATTATGATTTGATGGTTTGTAGTGAAATTGATTATATTTGAGTACTATATATTCAAAATGTCAAAAAACGACCAAAATAAAATTCAAGCCGAAGAATCGGATTATTTGTATATCCAAACTTCTCAACTTCCTAGTTCAGGGAATGGTTTGTTTACAGCTATTGACATTTATAAAGACGAAATTATTTCGATTTTTAAAGGCGAAATCTTATCTGATATTGAAGCTGAATTGCGAGCAAAAAATAACACTAATCAATACTTTATGAATCTACACAATGGTAGTATTTTAGATTGTAGAAACACGGATTGCTTTGCTAAATATGCCAATGACGCTAGTGGTTTTTCAAAATCTGATTAT
>CANGUP010000137.1 GCA_947457105.1 Flavobacteriaceae bacterium | reverse complement strand
CTAGTGGTTTTTCAAAATCTGATTATAAAAACAATGCCAAAATCACCTTAGACGATAATAATAATGTATGTCTGATTGCAATTAGAAAAATAAAATCTGGCGAAGAGATCTTCTGTGATTATGGTAAACGATATTGGAAGAAACAATCCTAAACCAACTCTCTAAAATACTGCAACAAAACCTTATCGTTTTCTAATGTTGGTGTAAAAACTTCTAACAAAGTCGGTTTTTCATCGTTTGAAAACATTTCTTTTAAACTTTCCTCTAAAGTATTTTCGGTACTGGCTGTAAGATAGTTTAATCCGTACATTTTGCATAAATGTTCCGCTGTTAAGCAATGAGAAGTTTCGAAAAACGTATTAAAAACAGGTGTTTCATCGTGACCAGGCAAAATTCTAAAAATACCTCCTCCTCCATTATTAATCAAAATAATTTTAAAATTTTTCGGAATGTAATTGTTCCAAAGTGCGTTGCTGTCGTATAAAAATCCGATATCGCCTGCTATGAATACGTTTGGTTTTTTGCTTGCAACAGCTGCTCCAATTGCGGTTGAAGTGCTTCCATCGATGCCGCTTGTTCCTCTATTGCTAAAAACTTCTATACTTTTTTCAATATCAAATAATTGTGCATAACGAATTGGCGAACTGTTACTAATTTGCAACTGCGAATTCTTAGGCAAAGAAGGAATAACTTTTTCAAATACTTTAAAATCGTTAAATGGGATTTTGGCTAAATAGTCTAAACTTCGTTTTTGACGCAATGCTTTGATACTTTGAGCATATTGATTGTAATTGCTTTCAACAGTTTCTGTCAACATAAAAAACGATTGAAAAAACAAATTGGGTTGCACTTCAAAATGTTTGGTCAAACAATCAAAAGTATCGTAAGCTCGTAAATCGTCAATATGCCAATGATGATTTGGTTTGTATTTTCTTAGAAAAGCTTTGATGCGTTTGGAAACAATCATTCCGCCAAAAGTCACTAAAATTTCAGGTTGAAAATCTAGAAAATCTTCATGTGTGAATGGCGTAATTATCGAATCAATGGTATTAATAAACTTTGGATGATGCAAATTGGAAGTTGTTTCAATCATAACCACAACCGAAGGATCGTTGGCTAATTTATCTAGAAACTTTTGTTCAACTGCATTGGGTTCGTTTACTCCAACAAGAACTAATTTCTTTTTGGAAGTGTTCCAAATGTTAGCATATTCTGAAATGGGTTCTTCGTAAATAAATTCTTTTGTGGTTGCCGAAATCACTTTAGGTTCCACTGTTAATTCAGAAACCGTTTCGTATAAAGGTTCTTCAAATGGCGCGTTGATATGTACTGGACCTTTTTTAGCGAAAGCCGTATTGATAGCTTCATTGATTAAAAAATCATTCTCATCGGAGGCATTTTCGGTAAGATTGGCATTGAATAACGAATGATTGGCAAATACGTTTTCTTGACGAATGGTTTGTCCGTCACCAATATCAATTTTGCTTTGTGGTCTATCTGCAGAAATCACTATAAATGGAATCTGACTATAAAATGCTTCAGCAAATGCTGGGTAATAATTTAATAAAGCCGAACCAGAAGTACAAACCACAGCCACTGGTTTCTTGAGTTGTTGTGCCATTCCTACAGCAAAAAAAGCTGCAGAGCGTTCATCTGCAATGCTATAACAAGTAAAATCTGGATGACTTGCAAATCCGATGGTTAAAGGAGCGTTTCTTGAACCTGGAGAAATTATTATGGTTGTGATTCCTTTGGCACGAAGTATTTCGATGATGGATTGTGCTAAAGGTATTTTTGGGTACGTCATTTTTAAATTTTTATGCCACAAAGGCGCAAAGACACAAAGGCTTTTAATTTATACAAAAGTACAAAGTTATTTTTTGAGTTTAAATTAAACCATTAAGAAAATTAAGTTAATAATAGCGACCTTATAATTTTTCAAATAAGATAAAAATACTATTTTTGAATCATGGAAATCAAAATTAGACCTTACCAAATTGAAGATACGCAAGCTATTTTAGAAATTGTAAATTATAATATTCTAAATTCCACAGCATTGTATGATTACGAAACAAGAACTTTAGAAAATCAGATTGCGATTTTTGATGAAAAACTAAAAAAAGGATTTCCAATAATTGTGGCTACCGAGAATGAAATCGTGGTTGGATTTGGCTATTATAGTGAATTCCGATTTCGTGAAGCTTATAAATTTACAGTAGAACATTCGGTTTATGCGCATCCCAATCACATTGGAAAAGGCATTGGTAAATTGATTTTAGAAAACTTAATTGATTTAGCGAAAGCTCAAAATCTACACACAATGATTGGAGTAATTGATTCAGAAAACCAAAGCAGCATAGATTTTCATAAGAAATTTGGATTTGAAATTGCAGGTACCATAAAAGATTCCGGATTCAAATTTGAGCGTTGGTTGCATAGCGTATTTGTACAGAAGATGTTGTGATTTCAGATGACAGATTGTAGATGGCAGTTTGCAGTAGCAATCTTTAAAACCTACAACCTACAACTACTTCAAAATATCCTCAAAATTCGGTTTAAAATAATTAGGTCCTTTCATTACTTTTCCGTCTTCTCTGTAAATTGGCTTTCCGTCCTCACCTAGTTTACTCATATTACTTCTTTGGATTTCTTCAAATACCTCTTCTATTTTGTGTTGTAATCCGTGTTCTATTATGGTTCCACATAAAATATAAAGCATATCACCAAGAGCATCGGCAATTTCTACAATATCATCGTTTTGAGCTGCTTCTAGGTACTCTTCATTTTCTTCTTTCATTAAATTAAAGCGAAGTAGGTTTTTACTTTCACCCAAACTAGCTTTCATATTTTCACTGTATCCGATTTTGAAAGCAGTGTGAAACTCTTTTACTGCATTAAGTTTGTCTTGCATTTTATTTGTAATTAATTTGTGAAGCCAAAATACAAATTATGATTTCAATTGCCTAAATTTGTTGAAAAATTAGAGAATATGTTTACAACTGGTCAATGGGTATTTGCAGGTTTTTTTGTTGTGGCTTTTGCAATTGCCATGATATACGCTTACGGAAAAGATAAAGCATTACACAACAAATTTTATAAAGGAAATTACAAAATACTATTGGGTTTCTTTGGATTTATCTTGATTCTTTTTTTAATAAAAATTTTCTTAAAGCATTAAAAATTAGCGCCTAAAAGAAATATTAATTACGAATTCATTTGTAAAATAACTTCTACATTTAGAATAGTTTAATAATAAAATTAATTTCTTATATTTACGTCGCGAATTCTTAACCTCCAATGAGAATACTTAAATACATCTTTTTATTATTATTCCTAATACTCGTAGGACTAACTGTTTTTGTTTCAACTCAGCAAGCAAATTATGATGTAACTCGAAGTAAGGTAATCAAGAATCCTAAAGCAACTGTTTTTAATTACATCAACGATTACAGAAATTGGGAAACCTTTGGTTCCTGGATTCTAGAAGATGAATCTATAAAATTTACTTATCCTGAACTAACTGCTGGCAAAGGAGCTTCTTGCTCTTGGACAGGCGATGATGGCAATGGAAACCTGAAAACTTTTTTTGTAAAAGACAACGAAAGTATTTATCAAAAAATGGTTTCAAATGGAGAAAATTCAGAAATTTTTTGGAAATTTAAAGATACGATTGGTGGTACTAAAGTAACTTGGAGAAGTAAAGGTACATTAGATTTTAAATCAAAAGTATTAGCCTTTTTTCAGGGTGGAATTAATAGTGTTGTTGGAGACACTAACGAAAAAAGTTTAGAAAATTTAAACAAGACTCTTGATTACGAAATCAATACCTTTAATATAAAAGTTAACGGAATTGTAAATCGACAAGGTGGCTTTTACTTAAAACAGTTTAAAGTTTGTAAAGAAAAAGATGTTACACGCAACGTAAAAATTATGTTGCCAAGAATGAGACGTTTCTTTGAAAAAAATAGATTGGTAATGAATGGCAAACCTTTCATTATTTACCACAAATATGATAAAACAAACGATTTAGTTGGATTTTCAGTTTGCATGCCAATAAGAGATTCTATACATATTTCTGAAGGAAGTGATATGGAATCTGGTGAACTTAAACCTTACACAGCATTGAAAACCACTTTGACTGGAGATTATTCTCATACGCAGCAAACTTGGAACAAAGCCTATCAACATATCGCTAAAAACAACTTAGTTAGAAATACATCGCAACAAATTATTGAGGTTTATTCTAAAAATATGGATGATATTAAAAGTCCATCCAAATGGGTAACTGAAGTTTATGTTCCTGTATATCCAAAAGCTGCTCCTCGACCTGTTTATAGAAAACCAACCGACTCAACAACCGTTGTACCTGTTGTTGCACCTACCGAAACTACTACTCCATAAATTCTTAAAAAAGATTTTAAAAGTTTCTGATTAAACCTTTTCAATTATCTTTATTCTAATTGGTATATTAGCTGAACAAAAGATAAATTTTCTGAATTGCAAGAAGAAAAAGATTTCATACAAGAATTGTTAAATCCTAAAACGCAAAATGTCGCGTTTCAAAAACTTTTGCGCGATTATCAGAAACCATTGTATAATCACATCAGAAATATTATTCTCAATCACGATGATACCGATGATGTTTTACAAAACACTTTTGTCAAAGTATTTCAGCATCTAAAAAACTTTAAAGGCGATAGCAAACTCTTTTCTTGGATGTATAGAATTGCAACCAATGAAGCCATAACTTTTATTAATAACAAAGCCAAACGCAACGGAACTACAAGTGAAGCTATGCAAACTAAAATTGTAGAAAATTTGCAATCCGATTCTTATTTTGATGGTAACGATATTCAAATAAAACTTCAGAAAGCTATTTTACTCTTGCCTGAAAAACAACAATTAGTTTTCAAAATGAAGTACTTTGAAGAAATTAAATATGAAAACATGTCGGAAATTTTAAGCACTTCGGTTGGAGCCTTAAAAGCTTCTTACCATCATGCAGTAAAGAAAATTGAAGAATATATGAACTCAAATTAAACCTTTTTAAATAATATTTGTCTTATAGATATGAATAATTTTAAATTAGATACAAACGAAAAAATAACCTCCGGCTTCAAGATTCCAGAGGATTACTTTGAAACTTTTTCAGAGAAAGTGCTAAATCAGTTACATTCTGAAGAACCAAAAGTAATTCCGTTTTATGCAAAATACAGCCGAATATTTTACAGTGCAGCAGCAGTAATTGTTTTAGCATTAAGTATTCCAATAGCTAATCAATTACAAAACAATAGCGACGAAATGGCTTCTAATGAAATTGAAAACTATTTAACGCAACACTCTACTTTGTCTGATGATGACATTGTAAACTTATTGGATACAGAAGATATAGAAAACATTAAAATAGACAATAAAATTGAAAATGAAGCTTTGGAAGAAGCACTTCTTAACAATTCACAAATTGAAAATTACATTACAAACTAAAACAAAACTAAAATGAAAAAATATAAATTAATTACCTTGTTAATCCTACTAATTTCTACAGCAGCTTTTGCTCAACCAGGTAGCCGATTAAAAGAGAAAAAGGAACAAGTAAAATCCTTAAAAGTAGCTTTTATAACTAATGAATTGGATTTAACTCCAGAGGAATCGGCTAAATTTTGGCCTCTTTACAATGCTTTTGAGGACAAACAACACGAAATCAGAAAGCAAAAACTAAAAGTTTACATGGATAGAGCAGGTTATTCAGATGATAAATTATCTGAAAAAGATGCTACTACTCTATTGAATCAAATGGAAAGCACTGAAGAAGAATTGCACCAATTAAAAAAGAAATTCATCACTAATTTGAAAGGTGTACTGCCTGCAACAAAGATTTTAAAATTGAAAAAAGCAGAAGAAGAGTTTAGTAAAAAACTACTTCATCAATATCGTGATAAGAAAGTTAGAAGATAGTGTTCAGTGTTCAGTGTTCAGTGTTCAGTGTTCAGTGTTCAGTGTTCAGTGTTCAGTGTTCAGTGTTCAGTGTTCAAAATTAAAATATTGAAATTTATAAGGCGATTTTTACTTAAAAATCGCCTTTTTTTATGCTGCAAACTGAGTACTGAGTACTGAATACTAATTTGACTATTTTATCTTTTCCAGCAGCGATTGCTGTAGTTTCATTTATGAATCTTATGGTGTAAAATGTTGCATCTTTGCTAAATTGAGTCCAAGAATTTCCACTATCGTGAGAATAAAATAAACCATTTGCACCAACAGCTACCAATTCTATACCATTACTATTGGGAACAAACTGTACACACGAAGCATAACCAAATCCTGCATTCTCTCCGACTAATTTCCATGTTTTTCCACCATCAATTGTTAGTGCTTTATTTTGAAAATTTTGATTAGGTTTTTCATAATTCCCACCTGCTACAAATCCGATTTTGTCGTTGTAGAAATCGGCAGTGAATATTCCGGTCATTACTTCACCTTGAACTATTGGAGTTTCATAGACTTTCCAAGTTAATCCTTTATCAGAAGAATAAAAAACTCTTGTCTTTTTTCCACCAGAGACCAACCAAGTATTGTTTCCTTTTATTATGATATTAGTATTGCTTGCAGCAAAAGCTGCTTCTCCTTCGTCCATTTTAGGTAAGTTCTCACACGTAATTTTATTCCAAGTAGTTCCTCCGTCACGAGTAATAATTACACAAAAACAATTTTCAATTGGATCACCGATAGCAATTCCTTCTTTATCATTCCAAAATTGCATACTATCATAAAATACTTTTTCGTGTTTTTCTTCATAAACTAAAGTTTTCTTATTCAAATCTTTAGAAAATTTATATAACAAGGCTGGATTTCCAACATTTAAAACAAAAATAGCATCCGAAGTTTGAGCAATACTTCTAAATTCTAATTTAAGCGAATCTTTATTGATTTTGCGTTCCATTTTATTGGCGTCTATCAAACTAACATATCCTACTCTATTTTTGTCGGCTGCATACCAAACTTTATCAGAAGAAACTGTAATAGGTCGAATACTGATTTTATCTTTCAAAATAGTATCAATTTTTACACTTTTAAAAAATGTTTCATCAGAAACTTGAGTTGGTTTACAAGAAATAAAAGAAACCAGAACTAGTAGTAAAATTGCGATTCTAATCATATTTATAGTTTAATTACAGTGCTAAAATACAACTTAATTTTGTGTTAATGATTTGTGAATAATTATTCTTGGCACAGAAATTGGATTATTGGATTCAAATACTATTATGAACCATTAATACATTATATTATGAAGACTAAAATATTACTTTCGTCATTAATGACTTTGCTTTTTGCAACTTCATTTGCTCAAGACAGAACTACTGTAAATGCAACAAGTTCTGAAATCAGTGATAATCTAGACCTTAGAGCCATTGCTTCTATATTTGGAGATTCAAGAGATTTAGAAGATTTTGAAAACCGATT
>CANGUP010000136.1 GCA_947457105.1 Flavobacteriaceae bacterium | reverse complement strand
TGAAAAATTAGAAATGACTGGCGAACCGGTAACTATATCTAATATTGAAAAGAAAGTTAGAGAAGAATTTGAAAACGTATCTGATAAAATAAAAAATGCAGATTACGACAAAATGGGAAACCAAATAAAAGCAGGTGCAGAAACAGTAGGAAGTAAATTAGGAAATGCTTTTACTTCAGTTTTTGGTGCTTTTGCTAAAGTTCTAGGTGCTTTAATTGTTGTATTTTCATCTATTGTATTGTTGGTGGTTTCAATTGCTTCTATAGTGATGTTGTTCTCATCATCAATGCCAGATAACAAGATTGTTGAGTTTATTAAAACGCCAATCGGATTAGAAACGCCAATATGGGCTCAAGGAATTTTATTCTTTTTCGCAGCAGGAATTCCATTGTTTTTTCTTCTAATTTTAGGTTTAAAATTATTGGTAACTAATTTAAAATCAATTGGAAGTATTGCTAAATACAGTTTGTTGGCCATTTGGATTATAGCTATCGGAATTTTAATTTCATTAGGAATTAGTGAAGCTAATCAATTAGCTTATTCAGGAAAAGCATTAGAAAAACAAAATATGACTGTTGCTGCAACGGATACTTTGAAAGTAAGATTTGCTTACAATGATTTTTATTCAAAAAGAATTAATGAAAGAAGTGATATTAAAATTGTTCAAGACTCAGCTGGAAACGAAGTAATTCATTCTACTAATGTAACTATTCACTTGAAAAAAACGGATAAAGCTTTTCCGTACGTTCAAATTGAGAAATTAGCACAAGGAAAATCATTTGCAGAAGCCAATCAAAGAGCTCAAAAAATTAAATACAGCTACAAAATAGTAGGAAACGAATTAATTTTAGATAACTATTTTATTACAGAAACAAAAAATAAGTTTAGAAGTCAAATGGTTGAGGTTTATCTTTATTTACCTGAAGGAATTGTATATTATCCAAACGAAAATGTAAAAGATTATTTAAGCGGACACAATGCAGATTTCGATTACTACTATGGTCCAGAAGGTTATAAATATAAAGTAAAAGGTACCGAATTAGATTGTTTAAATTGTCCAAATGAAGATAACGAAAACAAGGATGAAATTCAATCAGAAGAAATCAAAGTAATCGATTCAACAGAAACTATTTCTGTAAAAGTGAACGGTAAAGAAGTTATCCAAACTTTAAGAGGAAAAGACGAAAAAGGAAGTTTAACAATCAACAAAGACGGAATAATCATTAAAAATAAATAGTCATGATAAAATTTATAGTTTTTTGTACAAAAATATTGGTCGCAGCTGTTGTATCAGTATTGTTTTCCTCTTGTAAATATCAAATTGGAATTGAGGGAAATGGAAATGTGATTAAAGAGAAAAGAATCATATCTGATAAATTCACTAAAGTTGAAGTTAGTCACGGAATTGAACTTATTGTAGAGCAAGGAGAAAATATAATGGTTGAGGTGGAAACCGATCAAAATCTTCAGAAACAATTGATTACCAAAGTTGAAAATGGAACATTAATTGTAAAATTTGAAGGAAGTATCAATAATACAAGTGCTGAAACAGTCAGAATCAGTATGCCTAAAATTGAAGGTATTTCTGCAGATAGCGGAGCAGAAGTTACAACCAAAAACACTTTGCTAGGAAATACAACCATCAAATTAGAAGCAGATAGCGGTTCAAATATAGATGTTGTTTTAGAATATGATGCTATAGAACTTTATGCCGATAGTGGCGCGGAAATTAAAGTAGAAGGAAAAGCATTAAAACTTAAAACTCATGCTGATAGTGGTGCAAACATTGATGCATCAAATTTATTAGCAAACGAAGTAACTTCTCACGCAGATAGCGCAGCTTCAATAACTGTTCATCCAATTGTAAGTTTAAATGCTGATGCCGATAGTGGAAGTTCAATTGAATACAATTCCAAACCCAAAGCCATCATCAAAAAAGAAGATTCAGGAGGAAGTGTTTCTTCTAGAATTTAGAATTTATTTATAGTTTTAGTTGTACCGAAAATCCCATCTCGTTTTAGAACGAGATTGGGATTTTTTATTTTTAATAATTCAACAAAAGTTAAACCAATAACAATTAATGTACATTTTAGAATCATAAATCGTAATTTTGAATAAAAAAAGAAAAATGAAAGTTTTAATTACAGGTGCAACAGGTTTAATAGGAAAAGAATTGGTAGCGTTGCTTTTAGAAAACAATCATACCGTTCACTATCTTACAACATCGCCACAAAAAATCCAGAATAAAACCAATTATTACGGCTTTTATTGGAATCCTCAAGAAGGAAAAATCGATGACAATTGCCTCGATGGTGTTGATACTATTGTTCATCTTGCTGGTGCATCCATTTCACAACGCTGGACAAATGCTTATAAACAAGAATTGATAGAAAGTAGAGTTTTGTCTGCTAATTTACTTTTCAATTTAATTAAAAAATCTCCCAATCAAGTAAAACATTTCATCTCAGCATCTGGAACAGCAATTTATCCCGATAGTTACACTAATATTTACGATGAAACATTAACAGAAATCGACACAACTTTTCTAGGTAATGTTGTTATAAAATGGGAGGAAAGCGCCGATCAATTCAAATTAATAAATTTAAAAGTTACTAAAATTCGCACCGGAATCGTTTTTTCCGAAAAAGGAGGCGCACTTTTAGAAATGATAAAACCAATCAAAATGTATGTTGGTTCAGGTTTTGGTTCAGGCAAACAATTGCAATCATGGATTCATTTAACCGATGTCGCCAATCTATATCATTTTGTGATTCAAAATCAAACCGAAGGGATTATCAATGCCGTTTCACCCAATCCAATTAGCAATCAAGAGTTAACAAAAGCCATCGCAAAACAGCTAAAAAGACCTTTGTTTTTGCCAAACATCCCTCAATTTGTTATGAAAGCGCTACTTGGTGAAATGTATATTCTACTTTTCAACAACAAGAATATTCTTCCAAAAAGAGCACAAGAATTAGGATTCAAATTTCAATTTCCGACAGTTAAAGAAGCGCTTGAAAATATCATAAAATAAAAAAAGTTCTAGCTTTTACTAGAACTTTTTTCAACTTGAATAATAATATCTTTTGCTTTTCAGCGAATCAAAACCTTTTACAAAATCAAATTTAACGATTTTGAGTAGCAAAACTCTTAAATTTTTATTAAAGTTTACTCTGAATTTATTTCAGAGTATTTCTAAATTTATTTCAGTCTCTTTTTTATAATCTAAATCTTATCAAAGTTGCTATTTGTGAAATTTATCACAATCTAAATTCGTATAAATTTGTGTAATTCGTGTGAAACTTTAAGAAGCATCACTTCAGGCATTTTTTAATCCATTTTCGCGCTGTCCGAGTTACATGGTAACTTCTCCCATCACGGCTAAACTCAATCTTTAGGCTTCTAAATTCAGTTTTTCACAAGATATTTTCTTAAAAGAACAAATTTAAACTTTATGCTCTTTGTATTTTATTCGTGACTTTGTGGTAAAAAATAAGTGACAATTTGACATTTTTAAAGAAATGGCAGTACTTTTGCAACCAATCCTTCGGAACAAAAAACCAATAATGAATATCAAAAATATATTTAAAAATAAAAGCACAATGAGTACTGAAAATACTGATAAAGAAATTCTTGAAAATGAAAATGAAATGGCAACCCAATCAGAAGGAAATCCTACTGATGAGGCAACTCCAGGAGTTGAAGCTGCTGAAGAATTAACCGTTGAGCAAAAATTAGAAGAAGAATTAGTCAAAGAAAAAGATAAATTTCTACGCCTTTTTGCCGAATTCGAAAACTATAAAAAACGTACATCAAAAGAACGAATCGATTTATTTAGAACTGCCAATCAAGAAGTTCTTCAAGCCATGTTGCCAGTTCTTGACGATTTTGACAGAGCTATGATACAAATAGCAAAATCAGACGATGAAGTTTTATTAAAAGGAGTTGAATTAATTCATGAAAAATTAAAATCAACATTAGTTTCCAAAGGATTAGAAGAACTTGATATTAGAACAGGTGATGTTTTCAATGCCGATTTTGCAGAAGCAATTACCCAAATACCAGCTCCATCAGAGGATTTAAAAGGAAAAATCGTTGACGTAATAGAAAAAGGTTACAAATTAGGAGACAAGATAATTCGTTTCCCAAAGGTTATTTTAGGACAATAATAAATTTTTATGTATTGGGTTTTGACTTGGTCCAAATTCTTAATACTTAAATCTTAATACAACAACATGAAAAAAGATTTTTACGAAATATTAGGCATCACAAAAAGTGCAACACCAGAAGAAATAAAAAAAGCCTATCGAAAGAAAGCAATAGAATTTCATCCTGATAAAAATCCAGGAAATGCCGAAGCAGAGGAAAATTTCAAATCTTGTGCAGAAGCTTATGAAGTTTTAAGCGATCCAAACAAAAAAGCAAAATACGACCAATACGGTCATCAAGCATTCGATGGTGCTGGAGGTTATGGTGGTGGCGGTCACATGAATATGGATGATATTTTCAGCCAATTCGGAGATATTTTTGGAAGTGCTTTTGGCGGTGGCGGATTCAGTGGTGGATTTGGTGGAAACTCAGGCGGACAACGTCGCGTAAAAGGAAGTAATCTTCGAATCAAAGTTAAATTAACTTTAGAAGAAGTTGCCAATGGTGTTGAGAAAAAAGTAAAGGTCAAAAGAAAAATACAAGCGCCAGGCGTTAAATATAAAACTTGTTCGGCATGTAATGGTCAAGGTCAGGTTTTGCGAGTAACCAACACAATTTTGGGTAGAATGCAAACCGCTACTACTTGCTCAACATGTGGTGGTACAGGACAAACTATTGAAAGTAAACCAACAAATGCCGATGCGCACGGAATGATTCTTGAAGACGAAACTGTTTCAATCAAAATTCCAGCAGGAGTTGTTGATGGTATGCAACTTAAAGTTTCCGGAAAAGGAAATGACGCACCAGGAAATGGAATTGCAGGTGACTTAATTGTAGCCATTGAAGAATTAGAACACGAATTTTTAAAGCGTGAAGGTGAAAATCTTCATTATGATTTATATATAAGTTACCCAGAAGCCGCTTTAGGAGTTTCTAAAGAAATTGAAGCCGTAAACGGAAAAGTTCGCATCAAACTAGAAGAAGGAATCCAATCGGGTAAGATTTTACGACTAAAAGGTAAGGGAATTCCGAGTTTAAACAGCTACGGAGGTGGTGATTTATTAGTTCACGTAAATGTTTGGACACCAAAGACATTAAACAAAGAACAAAGACAATTCTTTGAAAAATCGCTAACGGATGATAACTTTATTCCGCATCCAGAAAAGAGCGATAAATCTTTTTTTGAAAAAGTTAAAGATATGTTTTCATAATTATAAAATTATTTCTACATTTGACTAATTACTTGGAAACAGGTAATTTCTTTTTCATAGCAATTTTTCCCATCCTTGTGTCAAAATAAGGGTGGGTTTTTTTGTAACAAACACTTTCAAATAGCTACTAATTCAGTACTTTTACCAATTCAATATCAATATCAATATCAATATCAATATCAAAAATCAATTTAAAGTATAATTGGAATTTGGAATTTAAAATTTGGAATTTAAATGAATAATATACTTGAAGTAAAAAATGTAGTTAAGCAGTATGGCGATTATACCGCACTTAATTCCGTTTCTCTTACAGTTCCAAAAGGCAGCATCTACGGACTTCTTGGACCGAATGGCGCCGGAAAAACATCCTTAATTAGAATCATCAACCAAATTACAATGCCCGATAGTGGTGAAGTAATCCTAGATGGCGAACCTTTAAAACCAGAACACGTTGCCTTCATTGGATATATGCCAGAAGAACGTGGTTTGTACAAAACTATGAAAGTTGGTGAGCAATGCTTATATCTAGCACAACTAAAAGGTTTGTCTAAGCAAGAAGCCAAAACGCAATTAGATTATTGGTTTGATAGACTAGAAATTCAAGGTTGGTGGAACAAAAAAATGCAAGAACTTTCCAAAGGAATGGCTCAAAAAGTGCAATTTGTAGTAACGGTTTTACACAAACCCAAATTGTTAATTCTAGATGAACCTTTCTCAGGATTTGATCCAGTAAATGCCAATTTGATTAAAGATGAAATTATCGAATTGAACAAGCAAGGAACATCTGTAATTTTTTCAACGCACCGAATGGAGAGCGTTGAAGAAATGTGTGATTACATTGCATTAATTCACAAATCCAATAAATTGATTGAAGGAAAACTAACTGATGTCAAAAAACAATTCAGAACTAACAGTTACGAAGTCGGAATTCTAAGCAACAATATCGAAGGATTAATGTATGATTTATCACAAAAATTCACACTTTCACAAACCGATTTCAAATCACTAAACGACGAATTAAAACTAGAAATCAACCTTGGAACTACAACTCCTAATGAATTACTAAACACTTTAATTCAACGCGGACAAGTAACCCATTTTATGGAAAAAATCCCAAGTGTAAACGATATTTTCATTAAAACTGTAACCGAGTAAATTAGGTTTTAGGTATTAGGTAATAGGTGTTAGAAATGAACCTACAACCTACTACCTACAACCCATAACCTGAAAAAAATGAGTAAGCTACTACTAATCATAAAAAGAGAATTCATTGCCAAAGTCCGCAATAAATCTTTCATTGTAATGACGTTTTTGAGTCCGTTGTTATTTGTTGGAATTGGCGTTTTTGTGGGTTATTTGAGCCAAATGAAAGCCGATTTAAAAACCATTGCCATACATGACGAAACCGGAAGATTTGTCAATGATTTCAAAAGTGATGACGAATACAAATACCTAAATTTATCCAACGTAGATTTAAAAATTTTAAAAGACAGCATCATCAGCGAAAGCTATGAAGGACTTCTAATCATTCCAAAATCTACTGATAATACTTCACTTCAAAAGAACATTCAATATGTTTCTAATGATAGTCCAGGTGTGATGTTTGTTGAAGATATTGAAGACTTGATAGCTAAAAGAATTACGGCTGAAAATTATCAAAAACAAGGTTTAGATACCTTAAAAATCAATCAATCAAAAGCAGATGTTTCTATAAAACTAAACAAAGCTTCGGGTGAAACTGCCTTGAAAGGATTAAACGAAATCAAAATCGGAATCGGTGGCGCATTTGGATATTTAATCATGATGTTTATCGTTATATACGGAAACATGGTGATGCGAAGCGTTATCGAAGAAAAAACTTCTCGTATTATTGAAGTAATTATTTCTTCAGTAAAACCTTTCCAATTAATGATGGGAAAAATTATTGGAACCTCATTAGCAGGAATCTTGCAATTCATCATTTGGGCATTACTTGGTATGACAGCGATGTTTATAATGTCGTCAATTTTTGGAGTTCAAATGGGAGCTACATCATCAGCACAAACACAAGAAGCAATGCAAATGGCTCAAAAAGGAATGGGTAGCGATATTCAAATGTATATCAAAGAGTTATGGAATTTGCCAATAGCGACAATTCTAATATCATTCATTTTTT
>CANGUP010000135.1 GCA_947457105.1 Flavobacteriaceae bacterium | reverse complement strand
TCATCAAATTTAGTTTCAAAAGATTTTAAAGTTTCATAATTATAGTCTTTTGATTCTAGACCTTCATTTTCAGCTTTGCTAATTTCATTAATTATAAAATCTCTGTGTTCTTTTTTATTCCAAGCGGTTTCGTAGTTGAATTTTTTATAAAAAGCTTTAAAATCTTCGTCTTTAGAAGTATTAATTAAAGTTGAATCAATTTTAATTCTATCATCTCCAAAAAAAGGAAAGTCAATAAAAGAGGCTTCTGCACAAGATTCGTTTGAAATGTTTCTTTTGCAACTTGAAAAAACGATAAGTAGAATTAAAATGTAAAATTTACTCATAGGCTTTAGCCAATTTCTTTTTTCATAATATAATGGATTCCAATATCGGCAATAGAAAATGGTTCTCCAATTTTAATATAACCCAATTTTTCATAAAACGGAACTGCACTTTCACGAGCATTGAACCAAATTAATTTTCCAAACTGACTTTTTACGTGCTCTTCAGAATGTTTTACTATTTCATCTCCAAAGCCTTTCCTTTGAAATTTTTTTAGAATAGCCATTCCTCTTATTTGAAATTGATTTTCAGTATTAAATATAACATTATTATTTTTAAAAACAGATAGTACTCCTATTATATTTTTGTCAATAAATAATCCAAAATGAGTTGTTGTTTTTAAATCATCTCCATCAAATTGACAACTTTCAATTGGTTTTCCTTCTCTTAAAATAGGTTGACGAACCAAAAAAGTGTCTCTTGAGCTAATTTTTTTAATCTCTTTCATAAAAAATTTCAATGCAAATTAAAAGATAACAAATTAATAATAAAACTTTTAGACCAGCTTAGATTTGTAAAATTTTTTCTACACAAAATTTTTTCAAAAAAAATTTGCATCAAAACAAACAAATGCTATATATTTGCACTCACAAAATAAGAACATCACATTCTATTTTTGTAATGCGGAAGTAGCTCAGTTGGTAGAGCTCCAGCCTTCCAAGCTGGTTGTCGCGAGTTCGAGCCTCGTCTTCCGCTCTGTAAATCCTCTAATTAACGTTAGAGGTTTTTTTTATTCTTTTAATTTTCTAAAAATGCCAAATCAGTTTCAGGATTTATTTCTTCAGGAACTTGGTTTTGTCTGAATAATTTAGCAGTTAAATTTCCTTTTAAAATTATTTTTTCACCTTTTACATCAAGCCAACTACCTTCTCTTAATCCTAAGACTGGAGTTGTGTTGAAAGCATGAAATTCTTTTATACGTGTTTCACGAGTTTCACCCATGTGCTTACTTTGTAAATTTGGATCTAAATAATGTGGATTTAAATTAAATGGAATAGCTCCTAATGTTTTAAAGCTTGGCGGATAAATTATAGGCATATCATTGGTAGTCTGCATCGATATTCCTGTTATGTTACTACCAGCACTTGAGCCTAAATAAGGTGTTCCGCTTTCAATAACATTGGAAAGAGTTTGCATAACATCATTTTCATATAATTGCGTTACTAAAAGAAATGTATTTCCGCCACCGGTAAAAATTCCTTCAGCATTTTTTATAGCTTCTATTGGATTTTTGAAAGTATGTAATCCTATAATTTTCTTATTTATTTTTGAAAAGGCAATTGCTACTCTTTCTGTATATTCATCATGTGTCATTCCACCAGGACGAGCATAAGGTATGAAAATGATAGTATCACAATTTTTAAAATGATTTTCTAAAGTTGGAAGTAAATAGTCTAGATATTCTCCTCCATGAAGTGTTGAAGTACTCGCAATAATTAGGTTTTTCATAGTATTTTATTGTATTGACTTAAGTTTATTGTTGGAATAGTTTCTCTAAAAAAATAATTTTCCTCAAATTTACAATTTTACAGCCAATTGAAAAAGTTTAAACGAACTCATTAATAATTAACATAAATTTACAATTGTGTTGGCTAATTTTTTGGACGAATTTAAAATACTTTTACCCAAGAATTTAACGTTAAATAATAGTTTTGTCGAAAATAAGAATACTGTTTCTCTTTTTGTTAATGATGCAATTGTCAAATGGGCAAGTTACTACTGCGTCTAAAAAAATCAATGGAAAAGTAACTGCAGATTATAATGACTTGGAAAGCATTTACATTGTTAATTTGAAGACAGAAAAATCAACTTTAACAGAACGTGGCGGTTATTTTTCAATCAATGCAAGTGTTGGTGATACTTTGATGTTTTCGGCTGTTCAGTTTAAAAGTGTGAAAATTGCTTTGAAAGAAGAAGATTTCAATAAAGAACTCTTATTTGTTAAAATGGAAACTTTTATCAGAGTTTTAGATGAAGTTAAGATTAATGAGTATAAAGATATCAATGCAGTTTCATTGGGTATAATTTCTTCTAAAACTAAACATTATACTCCAGCAGAAAGAAAATTGCATGAAGCCACATCAGGTTCAGGATTAGTTCCGCTGAATCCAATATTGAATGCTATAACAGGAAGAACCAAACAACTTAAAAAGGAAGTTGAGGTTGAGAAAAAAGAGACAATGTTATCAAAAATTCAAAATTTGTATGAAGCAGAATATTTTGTTGAAACACTCAAAATACCCAAAGATTTTGTCAAAGGATTTCAATATTTTATAGTTGAAGATGCTAAATTTGTAGAAGCATTAAAAGCTAAAAATAAAACAATGGCTACTTTTATTATGAATGAATTAGCCGTTACCTATAAAGATTTGATAGTTGTAAAACCATAATGTCTGCTTATGAGAAATAAATTACTAATTGTATTTTTTTTATTTTCTGTAGTTTCTTTTTCGCAAAAGGAAAGGGTTAAAATATTGAGAGCTTTAGTCGTTTCTGATTCAATTCCAGTAGAAAGAGTAACAGTTACCAATATTACTGCCGAAACAGTTGTGATTACAGACGATTTAGGACAGTTTACCATTTTTGCAAAAGAAGACGATGTAATTATGATTACTGGTGTAGCTTTTGAAACCAAACAAATTGTTGTGAAATCTTCCGATTTTGAAGAAATGATTTTGAAAATTTATATTACAGAAAAAATGAATCAATTAGATGAAGTAAATATTGGTCCATACAAGCTTTCTGGTGATTTAGTTTATGATGCCAAGAGAATAAAGGTAAAACCTGCTTTTAAAGTTGAATTAGAACCAATTGATTGGTCAAATGTTGAAATTACTGGAGTGAAGCCTAGAGCAGAAAATATGTTTATGCCACCTACAAGTAATGTAGCTTCTATAGATTTGATTAAAGTTGGAAAATTAATTACCAATTTATTCGGAAGCAGTTCAAAAAAGATTTATGTTCAAAATAAAGTTGATTTGGAAGAGTTTCAAACAGAGATTAAGAAAAGATTTTCTGATGATTTTTTTGAAAAAACTTTAAAAATTTCCAAAACAGATAAACAACTATTTATAGATTTTTGCTTTTCAGAGGAAATCAATGAAAAGCAACTTTTTGAAATCAGCAATTCGTTATCATTATTAGACTTTATGATTGCAAAAAGTGAAGCATTCAGAAAAATAGAACGATAAAATCACTACTTTTGAATTATGATAAAAGCATTTAGGACTATTTTATTTTTGGTTTTATTTTTTGGTTTGTCTTCAATGGCAATGCATAAATTTTACGTATCTATATATCAATTGAATTATGCTCCAAAAAAGAAAATGATTCAAATTACAAGCAGATTATTTATTGATGATGTAAACGACGCTTTGGAAAAAAAATTTAAAAAAAGAACCTATTTTGCTTTAGAAAACGAAACTCCTGAAGATGAGGTTTTCTTAAAAAAATACTTTGCAGAAAAGTTTATAATTAAAGTAAATGGAGTTTCTAAAGCTTTAAATTATCTAAGCAAAGACATTGATGGTAATGTTGTAATATGTTATTTTAGTGTAAAAGATTTGCCTAAAATTTCTTCAGTAGCGATTGAAAATAGTGCCTTGATGGAATTGAATGAGGAGCAACAAAATATTATTCAAGCCAACATCAACGGAGAAAAACAAAGTTTGCTTCTAACTTCAGAAAACTTTAAAGGAATGTTAAAATAATTCCAATACCTTATAGTTATATCAAAAAAAGTTACTTTTATGCCTTAAATTATTTTAGGTATGAAATCGCTATTATCAACACGTTTGCGAAAGCAAATACTAATTAGTAAAAATGCGATACCATATGTTACCTCTAAAAAATAAAATATAAACATATGAGATTTAATTATGCTATTTTAAACTTTGGTTTATTCTTGTTCACAATCAGTAGTTTTGCTCAAGAAGCTCCAAAAGCAACTCCATCTTCCGAGAGAAATCCAGATAAATTCAAACAAATGTATGATTTATTGGCAACTCCCAATATGTATAGAACTGCATCTGGAGCTCCAGGTCCAGAATATTTTCAGCAACAAGCCGATTATAAAATAAATGTTGAATTGGATGATAAAAATACCAAATTATATGGTGAGGAAACTATCACTTACACCAATAACGCCAAGGAATCATTAGATTATTTATGGTTGCAATTGGATCAAAATCAACAATCTAGAAAATCGCTTTCGCCACTTGTAAATGGAGAAAAAACGGATCCTGCGATGGGAGTTCAAGGCTTTTCAAGAAAATACTTAGAAGAAAAATTTGATGGAGGTTTCAATATTGAATTCGTAAAGGATGCTACAGGCAAACCAATGCAGTACGCCATCAATCAAACGATGATGCGTATTGAATTACCAAAGGTTTTAAAGCATAAAGAGAAAATTACCTTTTCAATAAAATGGTGGTACAATATCAATAACTATTTGTTAGATGGTGGTCGTTCTGGTTATGAACATTTTGATAAAGATGGAAACAACTTATACATTTTAGCGCAGTTTTACCCAAGAATGGCGGTTTATAATGATGTAGAAGGATGGCAAAATCAACAATTTTGGGGTTCAGGAGAATTCACACTTCCTTTTGGAAATTTTGAAGTTAATATAACTGTTCCTGCAGATCACATTATGGAAGCAACAGGAACTTTACAAAACAGACAAGAAGTTTTTACAGCAGCTCAACTTGCAAGATTAGCAATTGCAGAAAAAACTTTTGACAAACCAGTTATAGTAGTTACTCAAGAAGAAGCTGAAGCAGCAGAAAAAGGTTTCTCTGACAAGAAAAAAACATGGAAATTTAAAGCAGAAAATGTTCGTGATTTCGGAATTGCTACTTCAAGAAAATTCATTTATGATGCAATGGCTGTCAAATTAAATTCTAAAACAGCAATGGCAGTTTCGGTTTATCCAAAAGAAGGAAATCCGCTTTGGGGTGAATATTCTACTAGAGCAGTTGCACATACTTTAAAAAGTTATTCTAATCATACGTTTGATTATCCTTATCCAAAAGCAGTTTCTGTTCACGCACAAGATCAAGGAATGGAGTATCCAATGATTTGTTGGAACTGGGGAAGGCCAGATGCAGATGGTAAATATTCGGATAGAGTTAAAAACGGAATGATAAGCGTAATCGTGCATGAAGTTGGACATAATTACTTTCCAATGATTGTAAATTCTGATGAGCGTCAATGGACTTGGATGGATGAAGGATTGAATTCCTTTATGGAATACATGGCTTTGATGGAATGGGATCCAAACTTTCCGGCAGATAGAGGTCCGGCAAAAAATATCGTTCCTTACATGAGTGGCGATCAAAAAGGTCTTGAACCAATTATGTCAAATTCTGAAAGTATTCGCCAATTTGGAAATAACGCTTACGGAAAACCTGCTGCTGGATTGAACATTCTTCGTGAAACAATTATGGGTAGAGAATTATTTGATTATGCTTTTAAAACTTACGCTAATAGATGGAAGTTTAAGCATCCAACACCAGAAGATTTCTTTAGAACTATGGAAGATGCTTCGGCGTTTGATTTGGATTGGTTTTGGAGAGGATGGTTCTACACAACCGATAATAATGACATCGGAATAAAAGAAGTAAAAAAATTCTTTGTTAGTAATGAACCGACAAAAGAAGTAGAAGAGTTTATGAAGAAAAGACGTCGTAGAAATTCCAATACTGGACCAATGGTTTATATGGTTGCTGATGGAAGTGAAGATTACAAGCCAGAAATGAACAAACCTTTTCAAATTAAAGATTTTCAAGCTCTTGATGAGTATGTAAATAAAACTTTTTCTGCTGAAGAGAAAGCAAAATTAAAAGATCCAAAGTATTTCTATCAAGTAACTTTTGATAAACCAGGAGGATTAGTTATGCCAATTATTGTTGAATTAACTTTTGAAGATGGTACAACTGAAATTCAAAAATTCCCAGCACAGATTTGGAGAATGAATGATAAAGAGGTAAGCAGAACTTTTGCAACACAAAAAGTAATTACTAAAATTGTTCTTGATCCAAAATTAGAAACTGCAGATGTTGATACAGCAAATAATACTTGGCCAAAAGCAGAAGTAAAATCTAAATTTGACTAAGAACTTTGTAGCTTTGCAAATCAATAAAAAGAAAAGAATATGTTTGGAATAGGTGGAGGCGAATTAATTTTCATCATTTTTATAGCTCTTATGCTTTTTGGAACAGACAAAATACCAGAAGCAGCAAGAACCTTTGGAAAAGTTATGGCCAATTTAAAGCACGCTACGAATGAAATTAAAACTGAAATTCAAAAGAGTGCCGATGTCGAAGAAATAAATTCCTCTTTTAAGCAAGTGACCTCTTCTTTTACTGAAGAAGTAGATAAAGTAAAAGAAAGCGTTTCGGTTACTCCACCAGATTTTACTTCTAATACTTTAACTGATGCCACTTCGGGGATCAATGAAATTAAAGAAGATTTAGAAAGTCTAACCGGACCTATAAAAAGACAAAGGTAATGCTCGAAAAAATCATTGCGATAGACAAAGATTTATTGGTTTTCTTAAACGGATTAGGTTCCGAAGCTTTTGATGGTTTTTGGTTGATAATAACTAAGCAAGTCTATTGGACGCCATTTTTTCTTCTAGTTTTTTATTTTTTAGCAAAGAAAATTGGCTGGAAAAACTTTCTAATCGCATTGGTATTCATCGTATTATTAATTTTAGTTAGCGATCAAACCTCCAATTTTTTTAAAAATCATTTTCAACGATTACGTCCTTGTAACGATTTAGATTTGAAAAACATCATTAGAATTGTGAAACCAAGTGATTCCTATAGTTTCTTTTCAGGACACGCTACCAACTCAATGGCTACAACTGTTTTCGTGTTTTTAATAATTAGAAGATATTACAAATATGCCTTTTTGCTATTCTTATTTCCGCTAATATTTGCATTCAGTAGAATCTATCTCGGACTACATTTTCCAACAGACATTCTAACAGGATACGCTTTTGGAGCTACTTTCGGATTTGTTTTTTATAAAATATATCAGAAGTATATTCTAAATGATTAAAGCACTCTTGAAACAGTCAAACCATCACGAATAGGAAGTAGAACAGTTTCAACCCTTTCATCGTTATTAACTAATTGATTGTATTCCAAAAGTATTTTGGTACTCATATCTTTCGGATTCAATTCTTCTAAGATTTTTCCACTCCAAAGTACATTATCAGATAAAATAATTCCGCCTTTATTCATCATCGGAACAATCATGTTGAAATAATTGATGTAGTTTTCTTTGTCAGCATCAATAAAAACCAAATCATATTTCTTATTTAACGCAGGAATAATTTCTAAAGCATCACCCAAATGCGCTA
>CANGUP010000134.1 GCA_947457105.1 Flavobacteriaceae bacterium | reverse complement strand
CTTGAAAGGTATCGTAAAAGGTGGAGGTTCTTTAACTGCTTTACCAATTATTGAAACTCAAGCTGGTGACGTATCTGCATATATCCCAACTAACGTAATTTCGATTACTGACGGGCAGATTTTCCTTGATGGAGATTTGTTTAACTCTGGAGTTCGTCCTGCAATTAACGTAGGTATTTCGGTATCTCGTGTTGGAGGTAACGCACAGATTAAATCAATGAAGAAAGTAGCTGGAACATTAAAATTAGATCAAGCGCAATTTCGTGAATTAGAAGCTTTTGCAAAATTTGGTTCTGATTTGGATGCGGTTACTTTAAACGTAATTGAAAAAGGTAGAAGAAATGTTGAAATCTTGAAACAAGCGGTTAACGATCCTTATACAGTAGAAGACCAAGTAGCAATTATCTACGCTGGTTCTAAAAACTTGTTAAGAAATGTTCCTGTAAATAAAGTTAAAGAATTCGAAAATGATTATATCGAATACTTAAACAACAAACACAGAGATACGCTAAATGCTCTTAAAGCAGGTAAGTTGGATGACAACATTACTGATGTTTTAGAAAAAGCAGCTAAAGAAATTTCAGCGAAGTATAATTAATTATAAGTGAAAAGTGAATAGTGATTAGTAAAAAGCTAATTACTATTTACTTATTACTAATTACTAGAAAAAAATGGCAAACTTAAAGGAAATCCGTAATAGAATCACTTCCGTTTCATCAACGATGCAGATTACTTCTGCGATGAAAATGGTTTCTGCTGCAAAGTTGAAAAAAGCACAAGATGCAATTACAGCAATGCGACCTTATGCCGAAAAACTAACTGAATTATTGCAAAATTTATCTTCAACTCTTGAAGGTGAAGTTGGCGGAAGTTATACCAAACAACGCGAAATCAATAAGGTTTTAGTAGTTGCAATTACCTCAAATAGAGGTTTGTGTGGTGCATTTAACACCAATGTTATCAAACAAGCTAAAGTTGTCGCTGAATCATACAACGGAAAGCAAGTTGACATCTTTGCAATTGGTAAAAAAGGAAATGATATTCTTGCAAAAACAAATACGGTTATCGAAAATCATAGCGATATTTATGATAATTTGACTTTTGATAATGTGGCAATTATTACAAATATCTTAACAGATAAATTCATTTCTGGAGATTATGATAAAATTGAAATAGTTTACAATCAATTTAAAAATGCTGCAACTCAAATAGTTCAAACAGAACAGTTTTTGCCATTAGCACCAGTTAAATCTGATAAACCAGTTTCAACAGGAGATTATATTTTCGAACCTTCTAAAGAAGAAATTGTTGAAACATTAATTCCAAAAATGTTAAAAACACAATTGTATAAATCAATTCGTGATTCTTTTGCATCAGAGCATGGAGCGCGTATGACAGCAATGCATAAAGCAACTGATAATGCAACAGAATTAAGAAACCAATTGAAATTAACTTACAATAAAGCACGTCAAGCTGCAATTACTAACGAAATCTTAGAAATCGTTGGTGGAGCAGAAGCTTTGAAAGGATAATTTAATTCAAAATAAAATTAAGGAAGAGTCAACATTTGTTGGCTCTTTTTTTATTACATCGATTTAATAACTATTTTTGTTTCATATTAAATAAAATCACCTTGAGTTTATATAAAAATCTTTTCAAGCAAACACTAATTTATGGTTTGGCAACCGTTTTGCCAAGAATGATAAGCTTTTTGCTCAATCCATTGTATGTTGATAGACTGCCAAAACAAGAATTTGCCGATGTTTCTATTATTTTTGCATGGCTCGTTTTCTTTAACGTGATTTTATCTTACGGAATGGAAACCACTTTTTTTAGATTTTATAACAAAGAAGAAGATAAAAAAAGTGTTATTTCAACTGCTACTGTTTCTATTTTTTGTTCGTCAATTTCATTTTTGTTTCTTGCCTTGATTTTTAGAAACACATTATCACATTTAGCAGAAATAAAAGTCGAATACATAACATACACCATTTGGATATTAGTTCTTGATGCTTTAGTAATTATTCCGTTTTCAAGATTAAGAGCAACCAAAAGACCAATGCAATATGGAATTATTAAAATTACGAATGTTTCTTTGATGATGCTTTTAAATTTGTTCTTTTTAATTTTTTTACCTGAAATTGTCGATTCAAATCCTGAGGGTTTTTTTAATACTATTTACTTTGTAAACTTTCAAGTAGGTTATATTTTCATTTCTAATTTAATTGCAAGTTTATTAACTTTTATAGTTCTTTCTCCAGATTATTTCAAGATTAATTGGAAGTTCGATTTCAATCTTTGGAAGCAAATGATGAAATATGGTTATCCAATTTTAATTGCTGGTTTAGCATTTGCTATTAACGAACATTTTGACAAAATTCTTTTAGATTGGATGAATGTTCCAAAAGCAGATATTGGAGCTTATTCTGCTTGTTATAAAATTGGAATGTTTATGGTTTTGTTTCGCACAGCTTACACACTTGGTATCGAACCTTTTTTCTTTAGTCATGCAAGCAATGAAAACGCACCTCAAACCTATGCAACTATAACAAAGTATTTTGTCATTTTTGGTTCGTTTATCACGCTTTTTGTAATTATTTTTATTGATTTATTAAAACTATTATTAGTCCCAAGTGAAGAATATTGGGATGCTATAAAAGTGGTTCCATTAATAGTTTTAGCGAATTTCTTTCTTGGTATTTATACTAATTTATCGGTTTGGTATAAGTTAATAGATAAAACAAAAATTGGTGCTTACATATCCATAATTGGTGCTTTGGTAACTTTGACGTTGAATTATTTATTGATCAAAGAATTCAGTTATTATGGTTCTGCAATTGCTACTCTTGCTGCTTATGGAACTATGATGATAATATCTTATAAAATGGGGCAAAAGAAGTATCCAATTCCATATGAAATCAATACAATTCTGAAATATTTAGGCTTATCTATTGCCTTTTCAGCCATTGCTTTTTATATTCCTTATTTGAGAGAAAAATATCTTGTGAAAATCGTTTTACTTTCGCTATTTTTATATTTCATTTATAGAAACGAAAAGGAAACACTTTTAAAAATCATCAAACGAAAATAATAAATAATGACGATTAAAATTATAAATAAATCACAACACGAACTACCTAATTACGAAACCATTGCCTCTGCAGGAATGGATTTACGTGCAAACATATCCGAACCAATTACTTTAAAATCGCTAGAAAGAACTATTGTAAAAACAGGACTTTTTATTGAATTACCAATAGGTTACGAAGCACAAGTAAGACCAAGAAGCGGATTAGCTGCAAAAAAAGGAATCACCGTTTTAAATTCTCCAGGAACAGTCGATGCCGATTATCGTGGCGAAATCGGAGTTATTTTAGTAAATTTATCGAATGAAGATTTTGTAATTGAAAACGGTGAAAGAATTGCACAACTAATAATTGCAAAACACGAAAGAGCTGAATGGATTGAAGTGCAAGAATTATCTGAAACGTCTCGTGGAGAAGGTGGTTTTGGTAGTACAGGAATTAAATAGTGAGCAGTGCTCAGTCGAAGTAAGCAGTTTAAAAGTAAATATTTAAAGTATACTGTTAAGTCTTAATACTTAATACATAAATCTTAATACTAAAAAATGAAAATAATAGTACCAATGGCAGGTCGTGGTTCAAGATTACGTCCGCACACATTAACGATTCCAAAACCATTAATTCCTATTGCAGGAAAACCTATCGTTCACCGTTTAGTGGAAGATATTGCTGGGGTTTTGAATCAACCTATAGAAGAAGTTGCTTTTGTAATTCACGAAAGTTTTGGCAAAAAAGTAGAAGAAGAATTAATTGCAATTGCCGAAAAACTTGGCGCAAAAGGGACGATTTATTATCAAAATGAAGCACTTGGAACAGGTCATGCTATAATGTGTGCCAAAGATTCTTTGAGTGGTCCAGCAGTAATTGCTTATGCCGATACTTTAATTCGTGCCGACTTTGATTTAGACCAAAATGCAGATAGTGTAATTTGGGTAAAACAAGTTGATCAACCTGAAGCTTTTGGAGTTGTAAATTTGAATTCCAATGGTGAAATAATCGAATTAGTTGAAAAACCAAAGGAGTTTGTTTCTGATTTAGCTGTTATTGGAATATACTATTTTAAAGATGTTGCCGTTTTAAAAAATGAGTTGCAATCAGTACTTGATAATAACATCATTCATGGAGGCGAATATCAAATTAATGATGGAATCAAACAAATGATGGCAAAAGGCATGGTATTTGTTCCTGGTAAAGTAGACGAATGGATGGATTGCGGAAACAAAGATGTAACGGTTGACACCAACAACAGAATGTTAAATTTTCTTCATAACGACGGAATTCATTTAGTTGATTACGATGTTAAACAAGAAAATTCAACCATCATTCCACCATGTTATATTGGCGAAGATGTAGTTTTAATTAATGCCACAGTTGGTCCAAATGTATCTTTAGGAAAAGGATGCCATGTAATTGATAGTACCATTAAAAACAGTTTGGTTCAAACTCACGCTCATATTAAAAACGCAAATCTTGACAATGCAATGATTGGAAATCACGTAAGTTTTGATGGCAATTTTACAAGTATTAGCATCGGAGATTATTCCGTTTTAGAATAAAAATTTGATGAAAAAAACAGTTTTATATAGTTTTCTTTTCGGAATGTTTTTCATTCCAAATGTTCTTTTGTCTCAAACCGAACCAGAGGATGTTGCTACTGTTTCTGATGAATTTGAAAATTACTACTACGAATCTCTGAAACAAAAAGGCATCGAAAACTATGACAAAGCTATTGAAGCACTAGAAAAGTGTAAAAATATTCAACCAGAAAATCCAATTGTGTTTTTTGAATTAGGTAAAAATTATCTTTCTCAAAAAAAGTATAAAGATGCTTACGATAATTTTGAAAAAGTGACCAAAATTGATCCCAAAAATCGTTGGGCTTGGGTTGGAATGTATGACGTTTGTTACGACACAAGAGATTTTAATCAGGCAATTATTATTGTTCAAAAATTGGTTGAATTCAAACCCGATTATAGAGAAGACTTGGTTTCATTGTATATGAATACACAGCAATTTGACAAAGCATTAGATTTGATAAACGAACTAAATGAAACAGTAGGAAAATCTGAAAAACGCGAATTATATAAAGCTGATATCTTACGCGATGCTAAATACCAAGGTTCTGAAAAAGCCAATCTTATCGATAAAATAAAAAAGAATCCTAAAGATGAAGCTAATTATATTGCTCTAATTTACATGTATTCTCAAAGCAATCAAGAGGAAAAAGCTTTAGAAATCGCCAAGCAATTAGAAAAAGAAATTCCAACTTCCGATTGGGCTCAAGTAAGTTTATTTAAGTTTCATATCAATAACAATGACGGAGATAAAGCAGTAAAATCAATGAATACTGTTTTAGCAAGTGATAAAATAGATAAGAAAATTAAGCATCGTATTTTGAATGAGTTTTTAATTTTTTCAAAGAATAACCCACAATACGATAAAGATTTAGACAAAGCAATTGGTTATTTTGATAACGATAAAGAAGTAAAAGTAGCAAAGGAAATTGCCAAATTTTATCAATCTAAAAAAGATTGGAGCAAGGCAATAAAATATTATGAAATGCATCTAAAAAATGCAACAGATGATATGGAAACCATTCTACTTTTAATGCAAGCTTATACAGAGAATTTGCAGTTTGATAAATTAGCAAAAATTTCTGAAGAGCAATTGCAATTGTTTCCAACACAACCTCAGTTGTATTATTATAATGGATTGGCAAACAATCAATTAAAAAATTATAAAAAAGCAAAAGATGTTTTAGAATCAGGAATCGATTTTATAATAGAAGATACTGTTTTAGAAATCAATTTCAACCTTCAATTGGGTGAAGCATCTAATGGTTTGGGAGATATGAAGAAGAAAGATTTATATTTTTCTAAAGCCAATCAATTAATTGAAAAACAAAAAAGAAAATAGTAAACATGCCATTCAGTTGGATTATCTATGAAAAAATACTTTGTCCTTTTCGTTGTTATTTTTCTAGCATCTTGTAAACCTAAAGCTGTTTTGGCAGAAGGTAGTGCAAGTAATACCTTATCTGCAGATAAAATAATTGAGAATCATTACAACAATAAAACAGATTTTTCTACATTATATATAAAAGCTGGTGCGAGATATGAAGATGAGAAAAACACTCAAAATGTTACAGCAGAAATAAGAATAAAGAAAAACGAAAAGATATTAGTAAGTATTAGGGTTTTAGGGATAACTATGGCTAAAGCTTTAATTACACCAACATCAGTTCAGTATTATGAAAAGATTGGAAACAAATATTTTGAAGGCAATTATGAAGGGTTAAGCCAATGGCTTGGAACCGATTTAGATTACAACAAAGTACAAAACATGTTCTTAGGAAAAGCATTGGATGATTTGCACAAACAAAAATATGCGGTTGCAATCATGGAAAAACTGTATAAATTAGAATCAAAGCCTGAGGAGAAAACCAATAAATCTTTTTATTTCGAAAGCGAAAATTTTTTAATAAAAAGACAAGAAATCAATCAACCCTTTCAAGATAGAACGTTGCAAATTGCTTATCCAGATTATAAAAAACACAACGAAATGATTTTACCTTTATCTTTGGCAATTGATGCTCGACAAAAGAAAGGGAATACAAAAATTGATATAGAATATAAAACGGTTACATTCAACGAAGATTTATCGTTTCCTTACAGTGTTCCTGAAGGATATGAAAGAATTTACATTGATAAGATATAATGGTTATGCAAAAAAAATTAGTCACATTATTTTTAGTTTTACTTACTTCATTTGCTTGGAGCCAACAAAGTCAGGAAGAGCTTGAACAGAAAAAAGCAAAAATTCAAGAAGAAATTCGTGAAAAAGAACGTATGCTTCAAGAAGTTAGAGGTAAAGAAAAATCGGTGGTAAAATTACTTCAAATTCAAAAAGAAAAAATCGGATTGAAAGAGAAACTAATTAACACAACAGCTAAGCAAACGAAGTTGTTGAGTAACGATATGTACATCAATCAACTTCAAATAAACAAGCTGAATAGAGAATTAGTAGTACTTAAAGATGATTATGCAGAAATGATTTTGAAGTCATACAAAAGTCGTTCGCAACAGAGTCGTGCTATGTTCATGTTATCTTCAGAAAATTTCTTGCAAGCCTATAAAAGATTGCAATACATGAAACAATATTCTAGCTATAGAAAAATGCAAGGTATTGAAATCAAGGATAAAACAGATAAGCTTGCGGAATATAATTTAAAACTAAGCGGACAAAAAACGGAGAAAGAAAAACTACTTGCTGAGCAAGAAAAGCAACGTCAAGATTTAGAAAAAGAAAAGCAGGAACAAGAAAAAATCGCCAATAGCTTAAAGAAAAATAAAAAACAAATTACGGCTGAGATTAAGAAAAAGCAACAAGAATACAGAAAAATTGATGCTCAAATTCAAAAGTTGATTCGTGATGCGATTGTTGAAGCCAACAGAAAAGCTGCTGTCGCAAAAGCAAAAGCTAACCCAAAAACAACAACAGCTGCCGAAACAAAGAAAATTGAAACATCAACCAAAATTGTTTTAACACCAGAAGGACAATTGGTTTCGAATAATTTTAAAGCAAACAAAGGAAGATTGCCTTGGCCTGTTGAAAAAGGAACTATTACTTTAGGATATGGAGATCAACCGCATCCAGTTTATAAATCATTAATCATTCACAACAGTGGTCTCGAAATAACTACAGAATCTGGTTCTAATGCAAGAGCTGTTTTTAGTGGAGAAGTAACTAAAGTAATTGTAATTTCACCTTTAAACAAAGCTGTTTGTGTGCAACACGGAGATTACTTTACTAT
>CANGUP010000133.1 GCA_947457105.1 Flavobacteriaceae bacterium | reverse complement strand
TGATACCGAATTCGAACAAATGAAATTGGAAATATCGGAATTCAAAAAACTAAATATCAATGGCTTTGTTTTCGGAATCTTAGACGAAAATAACTATATAGATGTTAAAAGAAATACCGAATTAGTAAATCTAGCTAAATCATTTCCATGTACGTTTCACCGTGCTTTTGATGAGGTTGAAGATTATGAACAAGCTTTAGAAGATGTCATTTCTTGTGGATTTTCGACAATTTTAACTTCAGGAACGCATTCTAATGTTATGGATGGAATTGATGTTCTTAAAAAATTGGTTCGTCAAGCACAAAATAGAATTACAATTATGCCTGGTGGTGGATTGCGTTCAACAAATATCAATCATATTCAAGAGGTTACAAAAGCCACTTTCTATCATTCTTCAGCTATTATTAACGGAAGTCAAATCGCAAATCCAGAAGAAATTTTCAATTTGAAAAGTAATTTAAAGTAATGAAGCGTCAATTTAAATTTTTAATTCTAATACTGTTACCATTTATTTTATGGTCGCAAAATTCTGAGCGAAATTTGAATTCTGAAAATTGGAGTTTCAAAAAAATATCGGATTCCAATTGGCTTCCTGCGAAAGTCCCTGGAACGGTTCACTCCGATTTATATAACAACAAAATTATCCCAAATCCTTTCTTCGGAAATAACGAAAAAGACTTACAGTGGATTGAAAACGAAACCTGGGAATATCAAACAAGTTTTAAAATTTCAAAAGAGGAATTAAAAAATCAAAACACTATTTTACAATTTGAAGGATTAGATACTTATGCCGAAGTCTTTTTGAACAATAAAAAGATTTTAGATACCAATAATATGTTTCGCACATGGAAAGTTGATGTGAAAAACAATTTGAAAGTCGGTAAAAATAATCTAAAAATTGTTTTCAAATCGGCTGTTGAAATCGGTAAATCAAAAGCTCAAAAGTTGCCTTACACATTACCAGAAAAAGAGCGAATTTTTTCAAGAAAAGCACAATATCATTTCGGCTGGGATTGGGGACCACGATTTGTAACCTTTGGAATCTGTAGACCAATAAAACTTCTTTTTTGGAATGAAGCCACAATTGAAAATGTAAAATATGAACAAGAAGAATTAAATGAAACTATTGCAAAATTGAATTTTAAAGTAACTATAGATTGCCAATTTGCAGGAAATTATTATTTAAAAATTAATCCAGTTCAAAAGGTATTTGAGTTAAAAAAAGGAATCAACGTTATAGATTTTCCTTATGAGATTAAAAACCCAAAACTTTGGTGGACAAATGGTTTGGGAAAAGCAAATCTTTATCCATTTGAAATTAGTTTATCTAAAAGTAAAGTTCAATTATCTATTAAAAAATTGAATATTGGGCTTAGAACTATTCAATTAGTTCAGGAAAAAGACAACATTGGTAAAAGTTTTTATTTCAAATTAAATGGAAAACCAGTTTTCATGAAAGGTGCAAATTATATTCCGCCGGATAGTTTTTTACCGAATGCTACAACTTCTACTTATAAAGACATTGTACAAAATGCTGTTGATGCTAATATGAATATGCTTAGAGTTTGGGGTGGAGGAGTTTATGCAGAAGATGCTTTTTATGATGAATGTGATAAAAACGGAATTTTGGTTTGGCAAGACTTTATGTTTGCTTGTGCTATGTATCCTGGAGATTTCGATTTTCTTGATAATGTTAAAAATGAAGTAATTGACAATGTAACTCGTCTTCAAAATCATCCAAGTATTGCTCTTTGGTGCGGCAATAATGAAAATGACGAAGGTTGGAAAAATTGGGGTTGGCAAAAACAATTCAAGTATTCAAAGCAAGACTCTACCCAAATTTGGAACGATTATGAAAAACTATTTCATCAATTAATTCCGAAAACTTTAGATAGTTTATTGTCCAAAAAAGAGAATCGATATTGGCCATCATCACCCTCAATTGGTTGGGGTAAAAAAGAAAGTTTGACGCAAGGCGATGCTCATTATTGGGGTGTTTGGTGGGGCAAAGAACCTTTTGAAATTTACAAACAAAAAGTAGGTCGCTTTATGAGTGAATATGGTTTTCAAGGAATGCCAAATTTAGAAACATTAGAAAGAGTCATCCCAAAAGAATACATGAATTTCACTTCCGAAGCCTTTAAAAACCATCAAAAGCATCCTACAGGTTTTGAAACCATAAATGAATATATGGCACGCGATTTTCCGGTTCCAAAATCTTTAGAAAAATACAATTATGTATCGCAAATTTTGCAAGCTTACGGAATGAAAACCGCTATAGAAGCTCATCGTCTTGCAAAACCTTATTGTATGGGTTCTTTGTATTGGCAATTAAATGATTGTTGGCCAGTAACTTCGTGGAGCACTTTAGATTATTATGGAAATTGGAAAGCTTCTCATTATCAAGTGAAGGAAAGTTTTGCACCCACACTTTTAATGGTAACAGAAAGCACTAACGGACTTTCAATTATTGGTAGTAATGACAATCTCGAGGGACAAAAAGGAACACTAAATGCTAAGTTAATCTATTTTTCGGGAAAAGAACTTTGGACAGCTTCAAAAGAATGCACACTTGATGCTGAAAAAAATACAAAGTGTATGGATATCCTCTTTACAGAATTACCAAAATTTGTGAAAGAAAAAACAGTATTACATTTAGAATTTATTTGTAACAATAAAAAAACTGTTGCCTATCATTATTTTGTTAAACCAAAAGAACTACAACTAGAAAAGCCAACTATTGAAATGAAAATTGTTGGCGAAACATTAATTGAACTTAAAACAAATACGCTAGTTAAAAATTTGTATTTACAATCCAATGGTACTTTTTTTAAAGATAACTATTTTGATTTATTGCCAGGAATTTCCAAAATCATCAAGACTGATAAACCAACAGTAAACATAAAGATGGTTTCTTTATTTGATATGTTAAATGAATAAAAAAAGCACCTCGATTGAAGTGCTTTGTATTCTAAAATAAACCGTTTATTTCGGCATCGATTCTGTTTATAATCATCCCTAAATCTTCTGGGTTATTCACGAAATCAATATCATCAACATCGATGATTAACAATTTTCCTTTGTTGTATGTAGTAATCCAAGCTTCATATCTTTCATTCAATCTGCTTAAATAGTCAATTGAAATGGTGTTTTCATATTCACGACCTCTTTTGTGAATTTGACCAACAAGATTAGGAATGGAACTTCTTAAATAAATTAATAAATCTGGAGCTTCAACTAAACTTTCCATCAATTCGAAAAGTGATTTATAGTTTTCAAAATCACGATTAGTCATCAATCCCATAGCATGAAGATTGGGAGCAAAAATATGCGCATCTTCATAAATCGTCCTATCTTGAATGATTTTTTTACCACTTTCACGAATTTGTAAAACCTGTCTGAATCGACTATTTAAAAAGTAAATCTGTAAGTTAAACGACCAACGTTCCATTTGATGGTAAAAATCATCCAAATACGGATTGTCAACTACATCTTCAAAATGAGGTTCCCATTTAAAATGTTTTGCCAAAAAACGAGTTAAAGTTGTTTTTCCTGCACCTATATTTCCTGCTACTGCTATATGCATTATGGTATTGTAATTTTATAATTTGTAATTCCTTGGTCTGTAAAAATAGATAAAATTTGTTCTTTGTAATAAAAATTTTTAAACGATTTCTCAACAATTTCAATTTCATACAATTTGTTGATGTTGCGATCTCTTAGAAACAACTTGCTATCCTTAGAAAAAAGTATTTTGTTTTGAGGAAGTAATTGTAAATCATTAGTTATTTCAACTTTTCCATTGCTAACAATTCTACCGAAAATAGTTGAGGTGTACCAATTGTTTTGTTTATCAATCCAATGAAAATAATTGAAATCTGTTTGATAGTATGTAATGCTTTCATTTAAAGGAATGCTTTTGTTTTCATAAGTATTTAAATTCAAATCATACAATCCTATTTGCTGATTTAAATTATTGAAAACCCATAATTTATTTTGTCCAGAGATACCAATTGCAGTTGCTAAAACAGGTGTTTCTAAACTTGAAAACTCAATTTTTTGTATTTCATTCAATTGATTATCCAACACAATTACAGCATTAAATTCTTCATAAAAAATAATAATTTTAAGCGGATTTGTAATATCAACTTTGGTTATCTTTCCCAATCCAAGATTTTGGTATTGTAAAATTGATCCGTCCACTTTTTTATATATGACATTGTTTTTTATATAAATACAATTATTAAATCCATCAAATCCAACAAAATCATCAGCATTTATTGCAATGGAATCTAATCTTGTTAAAGATAGTTTTTCATTTTGGGAATAGCTATTAGAAGCTAATAATAAAAGTAGTATATAAAATATTCTTTTCATCGTGATGCTAAATTACATTAAACTATTTGAAATATATGAAGTCAAACTAAAATATTTAACAAATCTTTGGTAACAAAATACAATTTCAATCGTCATATTTGTTACGTAAAATAATTAAGATACTTCAAATGAAAAAAATAACGTTCACTTTAGCACTTTTATTAGTTTTTATTGCATCTAATGCTCAAAAAGATTTTCAAGGAATGGCTGTTTATGAATCAAAAACTAGTACAGCCGATTTCAAATCAAGAATGTCTGGAAACAAAGACATGACTCCAGAAATGCAAAAAATGATTGAAGAACGAATGAAAAAGATGTTTGAAAAAACATTCATTCTAAATTTTGATAAAACTTCTTCAATTTATAAGGAAGAAGAAAAATTAGAGGCTCCTGGTCAAGGTCAAGGAGGTTTTAGAATGATGTCATCTATGATGGGTGGCGGTGGAACTTACTACAAAAATGCAAAAGAAAAAACGTTTACAGTTGATAAAGAATTTATGGGAAAAGAGTTTCTTTTAAAAGATACTTTAAGAAATTACAATTGGAAAATGGAAGGTGAAACTAGAGAAATAGGAGGTTATATGTGTTATAAGGCAACTGCAGTAATTCCAGCAAGTAAAACCGATTTTAGAAATTTTAGACCTAAGAAAGAAGAAGATGTAAAGAAAAAAGAAGAAGAAGCAAAAAAGGAAGGAGATACTAAAAGTGCAGATGCAAAAGACGAAGATAAAAAAGAAAAGAAAACAAGCTTTTTTGATGAAATAGAATTGCCAAAAGAAATTACCATCACAGCTTGGTATACAATGGACATCCCTGTAAATCAAGGGCCAGAAGGATATTGGGGTTTACCTGGTTTAATTCTTGAAGTAAACGACGGAAAAACAATTATTTTATGTTCTAAAATTGTAATCAATCCTAAAGAAAAAACAGAAATCAAAGCGCCAAATAATGGTAAAGTAGTTACACAAAAAGAATATGATGATATTGTAACTAAGAAAATGGAAGAGATGATGGAAATGAATCAAGGTCAAGGAAGAGGCGGAATGCAAATGAGAATGGGAAGATAGTTCTTAACAAATTAATTTATATCCTCGACCTCTAAGATTTATTATTTCAATTGATGGGTCGAGGATTAACTTTTTTCTAAGTTTGGTTATAAAAACATCTAGACTTCTTCCACTAAAGAAATCATCACTTTTCCACAATGTATTTAAAATAGTACTACGATCAATTATTTCGCCCTTATTTCGTGAAAGAAATTCTAGTAGGATAGCTTCTTTGTGAGTTAGTTTATAAGTGACTTTTTCATTAGATAAAACTTGAGAATCTGTATCGAAAAGATAGGTTCCAATGTGGTGTTTTTTCCCTAGTGTAAGATTAGATTTTCTTTCAATTAAAGCTATAATTCTAACGATTAACTCCTCCATACTGAAAGGTTTTTTAATGTAATCATTGCATCCAATTTCAAATCCTTTAACAACATCGGCTGTTAGTGATTTTGCAGTTAAAAACAAAATAGGAATAGTTTTATTAATTTGTCTAATTTCTTTGGCTAATGTAAAACCGTCTTTTTTGGGCATCATTATATCTAAAACCAAAGCGTCAAAGTTCGATTTTCTAAATTCTTCAAAAGCAAATTCTCCATTTTTACATAAGGTAACAGTAAAGTTTCTACTTTCTAAACTTTCTTTAATAATTATTCCTAATGATGTTTCGTCCTCAGCCAAAAGCAGATTAATTTTGTTAGTCATTTGGTAAAGTTATTTTAAAAATAGTCTCGTTTGTTATGGTTAATTCAATTGTTCCAAAGTGTTTTTCAACTATAGTTTTTGCAAAATATAAGCCGATTCCATATCCTTTTATGTCGTGAATGTTTCCTTTTGGAATTCTATAAAACTTTTCAAATATTAATTTTTCTTGTGATTTTAATATTGAATTTCCGTTGTCTTTTACTTTAATTATAGTGGTTTTATCCGTTTGAAAACAATTGATATCAATGTTGTTTCCACCATATTTTATCGCATTGTCAATTAAATTTGAAATTGCATTTTCTAAATAAAATGAATCTGCACTAATATATAATTCTTCTTTTTCAAATTCAAAAGTGATTTGTTTTTTAGAAATATCCTGATGTTTTTCAATAATTGATTTAATAAAAACTATTAAATTAATATTTTCTATATTCAATTGAAGTTCTTTAGCGTTTAAAGTGGCTGTCTCTAATATCTTTTCGACCATGTTTTCCAATTTATACAATTGATTGAATGACATGGCAATATATTTTTTATTTTTTTCTAAATTATTTTCAGGATTAAATGTGCTCATTCCTTCTAAAGCAGTTGCTATTGTTGTGATTGGTGTTTTGAATTCGTGAGTAATGTTGTTGATAAAATCATTTTTAATTTCGTCAACTTTTTTTTGTTTTTTTATGATAAAAAGCAAAAAATACAAACAACCTATAACAGCTAATGAAAAAAGTAATGATAAAATTAATTCAACCCCCATTCGTTTAACTATTAATCCATTTGAATAATTGTAATTTAAATTAATACTTTCTTTAGGCTTTAGATAAGTTGAATTTGGTTTAATTTGAAAAGGCAATTCTTCTTTGCTTCTTATATAAGTGTGAAATAAAGTGTCTTTTTTAAAATGATGAAATTGATAATTTAAAATTATATTTTTTCGATTTAATTCTTTATTAAAAATAGAATCTAAAACTTTATATTTTATCGTATCATTAACAAAAGACATTGTAATTTTATTAGGAAATTGATCACCACCAATAGAATCCAATGCTTTTTTACCCTTTAAAACAATAATTTTAGGTTTTTTTGAAAGCGCTGTAAAATGTGGAGTATCTGTAGGTTTTGTTGTTGTAAAATTTATTTTATTATTTTCTTTTTTAGTAGAATCTTTTTCAATTTTAACGGCTCCTAATCTAAAATTTGATATGGATTTGTTTAAAGAATCTTTGATGATTTTTTTAGATATTACTGTTGTATCAGAGGTAATGGATTTTTTTGTTTTTAATTTTTTCTCGTCATCATTAACATCTTTAAAATCAATAGATATACTAGTTATATTATTTTTTGACAAATTTCTGGATTCTTTTTCATTTTTCATTTTTTTTCCAAAAATAGAATCTGCCTTTATTTTTGCTATAAAATCTTTCATTTCAACGGCTGAATCTTTGCTAAAAACACTTATGAATGTCTCCTTTGAAGCTTCGTCAAAATATTTTTCTAGCGCAAAATCATATGCAATCTGCACTTCATTGTGTAATCTGATTTTATTGCTCAAATAATTTTTATAATTCCAATAAACTTGTAAACAAATAGTTGCTAAAACTAAAAGACTAATTAGTGTAAATATTCTTTTTAGATTAATTTTCATATTTCAAAAGTAAAAACTATTTACATATATATTTAACCGTTAACACACGTTAACATTCATTAACTTGTTATTTGATTTTAATACTGTTAATTTGTATCAATTAATTAAAAACTAATATATATGAAAACAT
>CANGUP010000132.1 GCA_947457105.1 Flavobacteriaceae bacterium | reverse complement strand
ATGCAGCGCAACCATAGCCCACCAAGAAACAAGACCAACGATAATTTGGGAAAGTATCGGAACATCAATATTGTGGGCAATTAAGTAGGAGAAAATAATATAAGCAATAAAGGTGGTAACTTCTGTTGGTATGAAGATGTCTACAAGCAGCAAGATTATTGCAAGTAAAATAAGTGTTTGGTTATTTAGCATAATTACTTTTTAAATGATTTACAAAAAATGCCCTTAATACAGTTTATTTTTAATGTTGAAAAAACTATTCAGTAAGCTGTATTTTAAAGTGGACGAGCATACAAGAGAGGAGGTAATTTGTCGAATATTCAATTTTGCAAGAAAGCGAGGATTGAGAGTACTATACTTTTCATTTTACTACAGTTTGTTGTTTAGTATTGCAAATGAAATTAAAGTGTTTGACAACTTAGGTCAATGATTTGTTTATGTTATTTTATTTCGTCTTCTGCGACAATAGAGCATATTTAGCTGGGGTAAAAAAATAAAATTAATTGACCTTAATTGTCAAAATTATATGAGTATTTTGGTAAATCTAAGTTTCAATATAAAATCAAAATCTAACATGAAAAGTAACATATTTGATAAATTAGTTTTAGAAAACCTTTTTTTAACAACAGACTTGAGGGCTTTACCTTTAAAAGTATTGGAAGATTTTGTCGTACTTGAAGGGGTAATTTACAGGGAAAATTACATCGAAGAAAGAAAGAAAATATATATGTATTTCGACTACAATTTCTATTTGGACATTTTGATAGATATTGCGAAGCACAAAGAGAAAGGAGAGTTAATTTTTTCTGATATCATTATTGGAAATTTTATTCAAATTGGCGATAAACGTTATTGCAATAAGGGTTTTGTTGTTTGCAATAAAAAAATATTGTTTGGCTACGAACAGAATCAGAAAGTATAGCTGCCTACTTTTATTGACAAACCTGTTGTTTCTAACAATTTGATATTTTTTTTTAATGCCCGATTTTGTTGGCTATTTACAGTAACTAGTATTTCACAGTTAAATAAATATCACGCATAATAACTGGTTATTATAATTAATCACAAAAATAGGCAGCCCGATTGAAGTGACTACAATGACACGGATTTTTGTACTTGAGGGATTAATTATTTAGTGTTTCATTCCGTCTTGAGATTATATGAAACAACGCAGTTTTCATCCTCAAAAACCAGGATATTCCCCTTTTTGACAAGGTTTTCAGAAGGATTTGCTTTATAGATTTGGTAATAATTTGAAGTTACAATACATGACGTTAGTAAAGTAACAAATGTGGCAATAAATAGTAATTTCTTCATTTGATATGTTTTTAGATTAATTAGGAACAAACAACCTGAATATTTTTGACAACTTGGGACAACGCCTTGCTAATGTGATATATATTGACCTAATTTGTCATTAAAATAAAGAAGGATGCTTAATCAACATAAAATACTGAGGGTGCTTCAGCTCATTTCATTGCTTCAAAAAGAACCTGCAAAGTCCATCAGGTTTATGTCAGGTTTTATCGAAAGCACAGAACGCACCGTCTATAGATACTTGGATTTGATTAAAGAATTGGGGTTTGAATTGGAACGTGACCAAAACAAACGCTACCACATAAAAGGTGGGCTACATGATGAAGCTGAATCGTTTACCAATGAAGAGGTAGCCTTGCTTAAAGAATTGCTTTTGAGTTCAGCAAAACAAAGCAAACTTAAAGATGCGGTGTTGAAGAAAATTTACTTCAAGTCCGAAATTGCAGTTCATGGTAAGCATATCTTAAATGCGCATTTGGGGAAGATTGTTCAGAAATTAAGTTTGGCAATCCAACAGGAAAATAAAGTAATCTTGAAAAGTTATCATTCGGCAAATTCTCAAAAAATTGATGACCGTTTGGTCGAGCCCATTGCGTTTACAGACAACTACACATCAATCTGTGCCTTTGAAGAAGCCACACAGAAAAACAAATATTTCAACGTAGAAAGAATCACTGATGTTGAAACGCTAGAGACCAAACAAGAATTTAAGAGCTTGCATAAATTAGACCCAATAGACGTATTTGGTTTTTCGGAATGGAATGGAGAAAAATTTGACATTCAACTTAGGTTATCACTACGGGCGTATGTCATTTTAAAAGAAGAATATCCTTTGGTTATTCCATTTATCAAATTAGAACCTAACAAAGGCATCTATCTATTGTCTTGTTCGATTAACAATCCAAAGCCTATATCCCGTTTTATTCTAGGACTGTCAAATGAAGTTGATATTTTAGGTTCAAAAGAGTTTCTAAATTATTTTTCTAAGACACATTAAAACAATAAAATTTTGCGTAATGATACCTACGGCACTTTATCTAAAAGATCCCGTAAAAACTCAAGTATTTGGTTTGAGAATAAGTCTATAGAATTTGTGCGGATTATAAATCAGCTGTAGAGATGAACGTTATCATAGAAAGGTTGAATCTTAAAAAATATCCCGAACATTAAATCCCAATAAATCATACAAAATCATGAATACTGCTTAGAGTAGATTTTGACTTTAGCAATGAGATATGCTTGTTTTTTGTTTTCAAGAGCTTTTGAATTCTATTTTTTATGACGTACGGTATACTTGAAGTATACCTAAAGTATACTTCAAGAATACTTATGGTTAATCCATATTTTCGTCCTAATTCTGTTTAAATAATATTGCTCCAAGAAAAGCTATTAAGCCAATTGTATGATATGTTTTTGCTGTTGAATTGTAAAAATTTATTTCCTTTAAAAATTGTTTAGAATTGTCTAAATCTGGTTGTGTTTTTTCTTTATACGTAAAATTATTTCTATTAGCTTTTATTTGTTTTTGTTCACTAGAATTATTTATAATGCCACCTAAATGATATGTAACCATTTTCTCACTTACAATTGAATCTTTATAATTATACGTTTCGTTTCTTAATCTATCAATTCTTCTATCTGATCTTTTTGCTTTATTCAAGTATTCATTTTCAATTGACATGTCAATTCTACTGCCTAGCCATTCAGAAAGACTTAATCCTGATTTTGTTGCTAATTCAGTATATAGTTTCTTTTGATTTGCGGTTACTTTTGCACATACATTGTAATTTCTAAATTGTTCTTTTTCCATGATAATTTATTTTTTAGGATTAATAGTTAACAAATCTAACAAAAAGTTTGTATAGTTACAAACTTTTATGTAAATTTGAAAAAATATGTTTTTATGATTTCTAGAAAGAGTTTTGAAAATAATCCAACCACCACTGATTCATTGCAGAATTTGCTCAGAGAACGTGTTTTTCTGAAAACAGAAATCGACATCGTTTATTCGGATTTGGTAAATTGGGAGCGATATAATTTATTGTCTATAGGAGGAGATTCTGAAAAGGGTGATTGGAAGAAATTAAACTACATCGAATATACCTGGGTTAAAATCATACAGGAGTTAAGGCAATATGGGTTTACTTATGATGAAATACTCACCTATAAAACTGAACTATTTAGGCAATTCACCGGAGAGCAAATTATTGAGGCAAGTAAAATTGACAGCAAGAAAGTAGAACAAGAATTAGGCGTTGAAACTCTTGAGAAATTAAATTCTATTTCCGACGCAATTCATGAGGAAAATGTGAACATTGGGATTACTATGTTTGAAAACATTATAGCATGTGCAATAATAAATGGTGGTAAATGGTCTTTTCTTTTTTTTAAAGAAATACCTGGACTTTTCGTGCCTATTTCGACAGAAGTATTTAGAGGTTTTGAATTAAAAGATAAGTCTGAAATTCCTATGGAATTATTGTCAAAAACTTTTCTAAGTGTTTCTCTAAGTGACATTGTATCTAATTTCTTAGTTGATGGTGGAAATTTTTATCATGAAAGAACCGTCTCTGTATTGACTAAAAATGAGCATAAATTATTGAAACACATTAGAGGAGCGTACAACGATATAAAAAGTGTCAAAATAAGGTTTAAAAATAGTCAAATGGAAATGATTGAAGTTAGCACTTTAAAAAAAGTAAAACTGGAAAGTAGACTTCTAGAGCATATTAAGAAAGGAGATTATCAAACTATTTCTGTTGATACTGTAGATGGTAAAATTGTTAAATTTGAGAATACGCAAAAAATAAAGTTATAGATACTGAACAAATCAGATCATAGGTTTCATAGTAAGCTTATCGGATACGCCGAAAGTTAAGCACATTACATAAAATGTGGTAAATTTTGAGAAATATAAAAAGATTTTAAGTAAAAAAAATCCAGAACTGACGGATGAGCAAATTGAAAAAATTTTGGAGTTTATAGTACTAGTTGCTAAACAAACAGTTAGTAATTATAAAAATTCGGTTAAATTATGAAGAAAGCGGTAATAATGTGCAGGGTCAGTAGCGATGAGCAAGCTAAAGGATATAGCTTAGATGTCCAGCTTGAGCAACTTACCAGGTATTGCAATAGAAATAATATTTCAATAGTTAAGCAGTATAGGGAAGACCATTCTGCCAAAAACTTTAATAGGCCAGAATTTCAGAATTTTTTACAGTTTGTAAAAAAGAATAAAGGGGAAGTTGATTTGCTGCTGATTACCTCATGGGACAGATTTTCCCGAAACTTAACTGATTCTTTGGTTATGTTAAGAACCTTAGAAAAGTACGGTGTAAAAGTGCAAGCCATTGAGCAACCCATTGATATGAGTATTCCTGAAAATAAAGCCATGCTAGCTATATTCCTTGCTATTCCTGAAATTGATAATGATAGAAGGTCGATTAAGATAAAAGGTGGAATCAGAGGCTCGTTAAAAGCGGGTCGATGGTGCAGAATAGCACCGGTAGGATACAAAAATTTAAGGGATCAAAATAATAAGCCAATAATTGTTCCATCGCCTATTGCTCATCATATTAAATATATTTTTGAACAGATAGCTGTAGGTAAATTGCAAAGTGAATTAAGAACCGAAATTTATAACAAAGGAATTAAGATAAGTAGAAGTAATTTTTCGAAATTATTGCGGAATCCAATTTACATGGGTAAAATAATTGTGCCGAGAAGCGAAGATGAACCCATGATGATTATTGACGGAATTCACGATGCAATAATATCTGAAAATCTCTATTTTGAGGTGCAAAAAATATTGTCTAACAATCATAAAATTAGAAAATTACCGGTTTATAAATCACTAAGAGAGGAATTGCCTTTAAGAGGAATGCTCTCGTGTTCACATTGTGGTGAAAAATTAACCGGAAGTCGGTCCAAAAGTGCTACTGGAAATCATTATTTCTATTATCATTGTAATTATTGCGCCAAAGAACGATATCCTGTGGATTTGGTAAATAAAACATTTGAAAGTATCCTAGATGATTTTACTTTCTCTATCGATGCCAAAGAAATGTATCAGTCGGTAGTGAAAGACCTTTTATCTGTAGATGCTAAAGATTCGAAAAGAAAACACGAACAGTTAGTCAAAAGTCTAAACGACACCAATTCTCGTATTGAAAAATTGCAGGATTTATTCGTTGATAGTAAAATCGATCATAAGCAGTATAGTGATACCATGACGCGTTACAACGCCCAAAAATTTAGTTTGATTGACGAAATAGAGAAGACCAAAAAGATTGACGGAGATTTTTTGTCTTGGTTAAAAAATGGAGTGGATGCCTTTTCAAATCTAAAAGGACACTATGCTAATTCAGCAGTCAGGGGAAAACAACAACTAATTAGTTCGATATTCCCTGAAAAATTTGAATTTGACGGAAAAAAATGTCGAACTACTAGAATCAACGATGTTTTGAGGTATATGTTGTTGATTGATAATGACTTACAAAATAAAAAAAGTGGACAATTATCGAAAAAAATCGAGTTGTCCACTTTAGTGGAGTCGGGGAGAGTCGAACTCCCGTCCAAACAAGCAACTAAAGAGCTTTCTACACGTTTATTCCCTGTTTGAGTTTTCGACGCGGGGCTAGGACAGGAACAACCACCCAACGCTTAGCTTCTTTACTTTTCGTCACCGTCCCGAAGCCTGACGATGCTTAGATTCCTATTTACGATTCCCCTTTATCGACCGCCAAGAATCAAGGCTTTCGAGGAGAATCCTGCTTTCCTACCTGGTAGGACGAGGCTCATCTTACTATAATTCGGATTAAGCAGCAAGAGCGTAGTTTCCTTCGCCGTTTAAAGTTTTGAGACAAAGATTTACGAGAGTTGTATCCGTTCTCGACGTGCTTACTTTTCAATTCGACTTGCTGTCAAAACCAGTCGACCCCAATGAACAATTGATAACTAACAATTGGACTGCAAATATAGGGTATAAATCGAATCTTAGTTGTTAACTCGACGCTAAAGTTCTTAAGGGCGTGCCGGCGGAATCAAAATATTACAGACAATCAGCAGTAAATCCGCCGTCGGGTTTTCCGTTATAGTCCTCACTGCGTTGCGGGCTACCACTGCAACCCCTCACGCAACCGACAACTACTCCTCATCCCCAAACTCAAAAGGATAGTCTCCAAATACCGGTGCGAGCTTGCGAACGGCGTAGATGTTTTTATTAAACTTGTTGGAAAGGGCGATGATGGTCACGCCTTCTTTCATCAAAGTAATGTAGGAAGAAGTATTGCCATGCCACCAGCCATTGTGGAAGATAAATTTTTGTCCGGTTTCCCATTCAACCAAGCGCACACCCAAACCATAGTTCTTCGTGCCTTTGCGCTCATTGCTGTAGCCCACATAAATTTGGTCACGCAATTTCTTGTGTAAGAAGCTTGGAGCCTTACGCGCCATATCAAATTTTAGTAGATCGCGCGGCGTAGAGTAGATGTTTTTATCGCCATAAACAGCATCAAGATAGTCATAAGCCAAGCGCATATTACTCGCTTTATACGACGGAATAGCATTTTCTAAATGTTTGTCATGTTCAAACACGTAGGTATTTCGCATTCCTAGCGGATCGAAAATCATCTCTTTCATGGCTTGCGGATAGGAGAGGTTGGTCACTTTCTCGATAATCGAAGCCAATATTGCATAGTTGGTATTGCAATAGGCAAATCGGGTGTCGGGTGTCGACTCCAAATGAATATTCTTTTCTGCCAAAAGATTTAGAATATTATGATTCTTAAGTGTTTTCTTGCGATCCCAAACGCCTGGTTCTTCAGTGAAATATGCGTAATTTCGGAGTCCACTGCGGTGCGCCAATAAAGTACGAACGGTAATCTCCGGATAAGGGAAACGCTCCAAGATGGTGTTTACCTTTTGGTCTAGTCCAATTTTGTTATGGTCAACCAACATCAAAATAGCCGTCGCCGTAATCACTTTACTCACCGATGCGATGTGTAAGGGTGTATTTTCTTTGATTTCGATATCTTGTTCTCTGTTGCCCAATCCTTGATAACGCTCGTAGATGATTTGTCCGTCTTTGGCGACTAAAAAGCTGAGGTTATTATTAGGGTTGCTCCAGTATTTGCCGCAGAATCTTTCTATGGAGTATTTCTTGTCATTGACATAGGCATTTTCAAGTTTAGAGTAAGAAATCTTCGACGGTGTCATGGTAGGGATGCCTCTTTCATTCACACCTGATTCTATAATTTCAGGCTTCTCCTGACGTGAACACGTAATCATCAAAAAAATGATTGTTAGGAGAAATATATAGTAAAAAAACTTGTTCGATCTCATAAATAAGTACTTGATGAGCAAATATAGATAAACAAAAGTATGAGGATTCTGAGCCTATTTTTGGTTTATCAACATTTTATTAACCAAATTTTGGGTTTTTAAATTGGATGTTTTTTTTAAGAAAAAAAAGTTTTGAAAACGTTGTAGTTAGTTTACATTTGGTCCGTTTTTAAAATGTCCCTTATCTATGAAGTTTGGAATTATTAAGGAAAGAAAGACCCCGCCTGACCGTCGTGTGGTTTTTACACCCGATGAATTGGAGCGCATGAAACAAGAGCATCCTGAAGTGGAGATCAAGGTGGAACGCTCTGATAT
>CANGUP010000131.1 GCA_947457105.1 Flavobacteriaceae bacterium | reverse complement strand
TCGAAGCCGAAGTTCAAGAGAATTGGCAATCGGTTATTGAAAAAACACAATTATTTGAAACCCTAAACAATTCCACAGAAATCGATTTTGGAACTTATATTTCGCTTCACAAAAAAGAAAGAAAACACTCTGTTTTACAACCTAAAAATGAATTTATTTTAGATTATATCGAAAAAGAAAATCCTGTTTTAGTTGGTGCTAGGTATTATAGTTTTAGTGATTAGTGATTAGTGATTAGTGAAAATGAAATATTTTATCTAAATATCTGAAATCTAATATCTAATATATAAAATCATCCAAGCCATCCATCTCTATCTAAACTTCTGTATTGAATTGCTTCTGCAATATGATTGGAAACCACAATTTCTGAATTTTCTAAATCAGCTATGGTTCTAGCAACTTTCAAAATTCTGTCGAAAGCTCTTGCAGAAAGATGCAATCGCTCCATAGCAGTTTTTAGCAATTGTAAAGATGCTTCATCTAAGGCACAATATTCTCTAATTTGTTTCGAATTCATTTGTGCATTATAATGAATGTTATCAAATGCCTCAAATCGTTTGCTTTGAATTTCTCTTGCTGCTGTTACTCTCTTTCTAATTTCAATACTACTTTCAGATTTTCTTGTTTCGGTCAATTTATCAAACGGAACTGGAGTTACTTCAATATGAATGTCAATTCTATCTAAAAGTGGTCCTGATATTTTACTCATATACCTTTGCATTTCATGTGGCGAAGAGCTTTGCGGCGCTTCTGGATCATTAAAATAACCACTCGGACTCGGATTCATACTAGCCACTAACATAAACGATGATGGATAAGTAATAGTGAATTTAGCTCTGGAAATAGTCACTTCCCTATCTTCCAAAGGTTGTCGCATGACTTCTAAAACTTCTCTTTTAAATTCTGGTAATTCATCTAAAAACAATACACCATTGTGAGATAAAGAAATTTCTCCAGGTTGCGGATAACTTCCTCCTCCAACAAGAGAAACACTTGAAGCGGTATGATGTGGCGCTCGAAATGGTCGTTGACTCATCAATCCAGCATCTTTGATTTTTCCTGCAACAGAATGTATTTTTGTAGTCTCCAAGGCTTCTTTCAAAGTCATTGGTGGTAAAATACTTGGCAATCGTTTGGCAAGCATTGTCTTACCTGAACCTGGTGGACCAATTAAAATAATGTTATGTCCACCAGCCGCAGCAATTTCCATACATCTTTTAATAGACTCTTGACCTTTGACATCTGAAAAATCAAACTCAGGAAAATCTAATTCCTTGTAGAATTCTTCTCTTGTGTTAATGATAGTTGGTTCTAACGTTCCTTTCCCTTCAAAGAAATTTATTATTTCGGTTACGTTTTCAATACCATAAACTTCTAATCCATCAACAACCGCAGCCTCTTTAGCATTTTGCTTTGGCAGAAAAAAACCTTTAAAACCCTCTTCCCTAGCCTGAATTGCAATGGACAAAGCACCTTTTATAGGTTGTAAACCACCATCGAGCGACAATTCACCCATAATAATATACTTGTCAACATCATCGGCTTTGATTTGACCAGAAGCTACAAGAATACCTATTGCTAAAGTCAAATCATAAGCAGATCCTTCTTTACGTAAATCGGCAGGCGCTAAATTTAATGTGATTTTTTTAACTGGAATTTTATATCCATTATTGCTTAAAGCAGCTGCAATTCGATAATTGCTCTCTTTAATGGCGTTGTCTGGTAAACCTACAAGATGGTATCCAACTCCTTTATCAATATTTACTTCAACAGTGATTGTTGTGGCTTGAACGCCAAAAACGGCGCTTCCATAAACTTTTACTAACATGGCGTATATAATTAAGTTACAAATATCTAAAAAAAAATTATTCAACAAAAACTTTTGCCTTTTTTTATTCATTATAAGTTCTTCATAACTTGTTTAAAAAGTTAAAACTCAAAAAAAATCAAATAAAAGTTTAGTATTACTAAAACGTTTTTTACTTTTAACGAATATACTATTAACCAACATGAAGAAAATTCTATTTCTAATTGTACTTAGTTTAATTACTAACACAATTTCCGCACAAGATTATTTTCCAATAAATGAAAATGTAAAAAATAAAAGCACAAATTATACTGCTTTTACTAATGCAAAGATTTACGTTACACCAACTCAAGTTATTGACAAAGGAACATTGTTAATTTTAAATGGAAAAATTATTGCGGTTGGCACAACTGTTTCAATTCCTAAAAATTGTCAGGTTATTAACATTGAAGGAAAATCTATTTATCCATCATTTATTGATATTTACACCAATTTTGGAGTAGAAAAACCGAAAGCAATTAGCAGTTTCGAAGGTGGTCAATTATATGATACCAAACGAAAAGGATATTATTGGAACGAGCACATTCGTCCAGAAATTAATGCCTTTGAGTTATTTAAGTATGATGAAAAAAAAGCAGAGGATTTCTTAAAAATTGGCTTTGGTGTTGTAGGAACTCATAATCAAGATGGCATTGCTCGTGGAACTGGAAGTTTAATAGCACTTAATAATGCTCCAAACAGTTCTAAAATTATAAGTAATTCCATTTCAAATCATTTTGGATTTACTAGAAGCTCTGGTTCGGCACAATCGTATCCAAATTCTCTAATGGGAATGATGGCATTGTTGAGACAAATGTATTATGATTTAGACTGGTATAAAAAAGGAAATTCAGAAACTACGGATTTGTCTCTTGAAGCATTAGCTAAAAATGAAAAATTAATACAAATATTCGCATCCGAGGATAAATTAAATAGCTTAAGAGCATCAAAAATTGGAAACGAATTTAACATCAACTACCTACTTAAAGGTTTCGGAAACGAATTTGAACGCATTGACGAAATCAAGAAAACCAATGCTAAATTCATCATCCCAATAAATTTTCCAGAAGCTTACGATGTTTCCAATATATTTCAAGCCAATCAAATGGAGTTAACTGATTTACGTTATTGGAATCAAGCTCCTACCAATCCTAAAATATTGTCAAATAACGGAATTACTTTTGCGCTAACAACTGATAAACTTAAAAAATTAGATGATTTTAGAACTAATCTATTACGTGCTATTAAGTTAGGATTTGATAAAACTAAAGCCCTAGAATCATTAACAACTATTCCTGCACAAATGCTTGGTAAAAGCAACGAAATTGGCAGTTTAAAAGTAGGAAGTTATGCCAATTTTCTAATCACTTCCGGAGAAATATTTAGTGAAGAAACCCTACTTTTTGAAAACTGGGTACAAGGAACAAAATATGTAGTTAACGATGGAACAATAAAAGATATACGTGGCGATTATGATTTAAGCATAGACAATGATACCTACAAAATGAAAATTGAAGGAAAAATTGCTAGTCCAAAAGTAAACATCAAATCAAAAGAAGATAAAACAGTAAGTTCTAAATTATCTTTTTCTAACAATTGGATTACACTTATTCTAAAATCAAAAGATACTATCAATCCATCAATAAATAGACTTACTGGTTATGTTGAAAATACTTCAAATATTTCAGGTAAAGCTATTTTAAATAATGGTAAAGAAGTATCGTGGAGCGCCATAAAAACAGCTCCTTTTGTAAATAAAGAGGAAGTAAAAGAAGTTGAAAAACCTTTTAAAGTCTTTCCGGTAACCTACCCTAATTTACCTTTTGGAAATTCTCAAAAATTAGCACCACAAAATATACTATTTAAAAATGCAACGGTTTGGACCAACGAAAAAGAAGGCATACTTCAAGAAACCGATGTATTAGTGAAAAATGGAAAAATTGTAACCATCGGAAAAAACATTTCGGATGCAAATGCAAGAATAATTGATGCTAAAGGCAAACACATTACTTCAGGAATAATTGATGAACATTCCCATATTGCAATTTCAAGAGGTGTAAATGAATCTGGACACAACTCAACTGCAGAGGTTACTATAGAAGATGTAGTAAATTCAGAAGATATTAATATTTACAGAGAATTAGCTGGAGGAGTTACAACATCTCAATTACTTCATGGTTCTGCCAATCCAATTGGTGGTCGTTCAGCTATAGTTAAATGGAAATGGGGATTAGCACCGGACGAAATGTTGTATAAAAATCAACCAAAATTTATCAAATTTGCCTTAGGTGAAAATGTAAAACAATCTAATTGGGCAGACCAAAATCCAACACGTTATCCTCAAACTAGAATGGGTGTTGAACAAGTTTTTATCGATTATTTTCAACGTGCCAAAGAATATGATGACGCTTGGAAAAGCTACCGTACCAATTCAAAAAATACTAAAGCACCAAGAAAAGATTTAGAATTACAAACCCTTGCAGAAATCATCAACAAAGAACGATTCATTACTTGCCACTCCTATGTGCAATCTGAAATATTAATGATGATGAATGTGGCTGAAAAATTTAATTTTAAAATGAATACCTTCACTCATATTTTAGAAGGATATAAAGTTGCCGATAAAATGAAAGAACATGGTGTTGGTGCCTCTACGTTCTCTGATTGGTGGGCATATAAATTTGAGGTTAATGATGCCATTCCCTACAATGGTCCGATTATGCATAATGCTGGTGTGTTAGTTGCCTACAATTCTGATGATGCTGAAATGTCTAGACGTTTAAATCAAGAAGCTGCCAAAGCAGTAAAATATGGCAATGTAACTGAGGAAGATGCATGGAAATTTGTAACCTTAAACCCTGCAAAATTACTACACATAGATGACAAAGTAGGAAGTATAAAAGTTGGCAAAGATGCCGATTTAGTGGTGTGGAATGAAAATCCGTTATCTATTTACGCAAAAGCAGAAAAAACAATAATTGAAGGTGTAGTATATTTTGATATTGAAAAAGACACAATACAAAGAAGTGCAATCACTAAAGAAAAAAATGAATTGATTGGTCAATTGCTTGACGAAAAAAATAAAGGAATGCTTACGCAAGAGCCTATAAAAAAAGAAAAGAAAGAATATCATTGTGACACTTTAGAAGAAAACTAAAATGAAAAAATTATATATAATCATTGTGATTTTAAGTTTAACTACAAACTTAATCGCTCAAAAAAAGCCAGCTGATAAACAAAGTAAATCCGTTTTAATTATGAACGGAACAGCTCATTTAGGAAACGGAAAAGTTATAGAAAATAGCCTCATTGCTTTTAATGAGGGAAAATTACAATTTGTTGCCGATGCAACTCTTATCAGAATTGATATGAATACTTATGATATAAAAATTGATGCTGCCGGCAAACACATTTATCCCGGATTTATTGCACCAAATTCAACGTTAGGATTAGTTGAAATTGATGCCGTAAAAGCCTCAGATGATGAAGATGAAATTGGAAACTTTAATCCAAATGTAAAAAGTTTAATGGCTTACAATTCTGAATCAAGAGTAACCGAAACTGTGATTACTAATGGTATCCTTACTGCGCAAATCACTCCAAGAGGAGGAAGAATTTCTGGATCATCTTCTATCGTTCAATTGGATGCTTGGACATGGAAAGATGCGGTTCTTAAAGAAAATGATGGTATTCACTTGAATTTTCCAAATACTTTTAGAACTGGTCGTGGAGCAGAAAATGGTGTTATTGAAGTTAATAAAGACTACATCAAACAAATTGAAGAAATTGTAAACTTTATCAATACCGCAAAGAGCTACTCTAGTACTACTCCGAAAGAAAAAAACCTTGTACTTGAGGCAATGAAAGGATTACTTAACGGAACACAAACACTTTTTATACATGCCAACGACGAAAAACAAATTATTGATGCAGTCAATGTATTCAAAGAAAACGGAATCAATAAACTGGTTATTGTAGGCGGATTTGAAGCTTATAAAACAACTGAGTTGTTACTAAAACACAATATTCCAGTTCTATTAAGACGTGTACATGATATGCCTGTAAATGATGATCAAGATTATGACCTTCCTTTCAAAATGGCTAAAATACTTACCGATAAAGGTATTCTTGTGGGACTAGAAAACAGTGGTGAAATGGAACGTATGAATACTCGTAACTTACCCTTTCTTGCTGGTACTTGCGCGGCATATGGACTTGATAAAGAAATTGCTTTACAACTCATAACTTCAAATACAGCCAAAATTTTAGGAATTGATTCTTTTTGTGGAACCTTAGAAGCAGGTAAAGACGCAACCTTATTCATCTCTGAAGGAGATGCATTAGATATGAGAACCAATAAATTAAAAGAAACTTTTATACAAGGTAGATTAATCAATTTTGAAAATCATCAAAGCAACCTCAATAAAATATACAAATCAAAATATAATCAAAACTAAAAAGTAAAATATTTCATTTTTTTGTAAAATAAAGTTGTCTATATGTAAAATAAACTTTACATTTGTTTCAACTTTTAAATCAAAAATTATGAAAACACACTTTTTATTTCCAAACTCATTTAAAAAAATTGGGTGGTTATTATTTGTGCCATCAATAACGTTAACAATTGTATTTTTAAGCATTGGAACTAATTTTGATTCCTACTTAAATGTAACAACGTTTGCTATTTATCAAGAAACAATTGGTCAAAAACCTGGCTTCTTTAGTTTGATTGAAAATAGCATCTTGGATGAACTTCTAACATTTGGGATGATTGTTGGAGGAATATTTGTAGGCTTTTCCAAACTAAAAAACGAAGATGAATATATCTCAAAAATAAGATATGAAAGTCTTGTTTGGGCAACCTATTTAAATTATGGTCTAATTCTATTCTTTACAGCATTTGTATTTGGTATGCCCTACTTAAATGTATTATTTCATAATATGTTTACTTTGCTACTATTCTTCATTATAAGATTCCATTACAAAATTTATCAATTAAATAAAGCTACTCACGATGACGAATAATTTGAAAGTCTTGCGAGCTATTAAGAATATTTCACAAGAAGATTTAGCCAAAAAAATTGAAGTCAGTCGTCAAACGATAAACGCGATGGAAAAAGGAAAGTATGTTCCTTCTACTGTATTAGCTTTAAAACTAGCACGCTTTTTTGAAAAACCTGTAGAAGACATTTTTACCTTAGAATCAACCGATTAAAATAAAGCCCATCTTGATTTTTAGTGATTTTCGTTTGTACAAAGTCCAATAATTTCATGAAATACATCGTGCAATTTTGTCAAAGATTCGGTTAATTCTTTATCCGATTTTTTGCTTTTAACAAGTTTGTCAAGTTTTTTACTATCTGTAGCTAATTTTTGTACGGCAGCCACTACTTCTTTTTTATTGAACTCAGTAGGAATTATAGATTTTGCTAACAAATTTGCTTTCTCAACCATTTCACCCGAACGTTTTCTTATCGGTTCTAAATTTCCTTCTTCACTTGGATGAAACGTTTGCGACATTACTTTATGAAAATCTTTTAATGCTTGCCAATCATCAAATTTACCTTTGGTAACTGCTTTGTAATTGTTACTCACTTCATTCCAATTGATAACATTCCAAATAGCGGTTAAATAATCAGCACGTTTGTTTTGATATTTTAGGTAATAAGCATGTTCCCAAACGTCAATTCCTAAAATTGGAGTTCCTTTGCTCTCAGCTACATCCATCAAAGGATTATCTTGATTTGGTGTTGAAGAAACTACCAACTTTTTATCTTTATCTACAGACAACCACGCCCAACCTGAACCAAATCTTGTTGCAGCTGCTGCAGTAAGCTTTTCTTTTAAAGCATCCAAACTACCGAAAGACTCATTTATAGCTTTTTCTAACTCTGGTGATGGTTTGGTATTTTTTTCTGGTGTAAGTATCGACCAAAACAATTCGTGGTTGTAATGTCCTCCTGCATTATTTCTAACAGCTGGTGTTTGTTTAGATACAAACGCAAAAATATCCTTCAAAGACATTTTTTCTAATTCGGTTCCTGCAATGGCTCCATTAAGATTTTTGACATAAGCAGCGTGATGCTTACTATAATGTATTTCCATTGTTTGTGCATCTATAAATGGCTCTAAAGCATTGTAAGCATATGGCAATGGCTTTTGGGTAAACTGTGCCGAGGCAATAAAACCCATTAACAATAAAAC
>CANGUP010000130.1 GCA_947457105.1 Flavobacteriaceae bacterium | reverse complement strand
AGATTAGAATTTTCTTCATGGAAATTGAGATTTTTGATATAACGTAAAACTATATTAAATATATATATTTCTAACCAATTATTTATAAAAAAAAACTCGTTTATTTCTAAACGAGGTTAAACTGCAAACTGTGACTGAACACTGTTAACTATTTCAAAGGAATATTCGCTAAAATCTCCAACAAGAATTTCCAAAACTTTTGTGAAGAAGAAATACTGGCTCTTTCATCTGGAGAATGCGCACCATGGATTGTTGGACCAAACGAAATCATGTCCATTCCTGGATAATTTGTTCCTAGAATTCCACATTCTAATCCTGCGTGGCATGCAACAACTTTTGGTTTATCGCCGTTTTGTTTTTCATAAATAGAAGTCAAAACATCCAAAATTTCTGATTTCGGATTTGGTGTCCAACCTGGATAGCTTCCACCAAATTCAACTTCGCAACCAAACAATTCGTATGCCGAACGTAAGGCATTTGCTAAATCAAATTTAGAACTTTCAACAGAAGAACGTGTTAAATTTTGAATCGAAATTTCGCCATCTTTTACAATAACTCTTGCAATATTATTAGAAGTTTCTACCAAATCTTCCATATCTGCAGACATTCTGTAAACACCATTATGAGCTGCATAAATTGAGCGAAGTAAACCTTCTTGAACACCTAAATCCATCACTTTTGTAGGCAAATCTGACTTTTCAATTTCAATAGTCAAATTAGGTTCCATTACTTTAAATTCGGCTTTAATATCGCCAATCACTTCTTGCATATCAAACACAAAAGCTTCGTCATACATAGCCGCAACAATAACCTTAGCAACACTTTCTCTAGGAATAGCATTTCGCAAACTTCCTCCAGAAATTTCAGCAATTTGAAGTCCGAAATTCTCAAAACCATCAAATAAAAGTCGATTCATGATTTTGTTGGCGTTACCCAAACCTTTGTGAATATCCATTCCTGAATGTCCGCCATTCAAACCTTTTACAGTTATTGTGTAACCTACAGAACCTTCTGGAGTTTCTTCTTCATTATATTTTCTAGTTGCTGTAACATCAACGCCACCAGCACAACCAATATCAATTTCGTCGTCTTCTTCTGTATCAAGATTTAAAAGAATTTCTCCTTTTAAAATGCCTCCTTTTAAGTTTAAAGCTCCAGTCATTCCAGTTTCTTCATCAATGGTAAAAAGAGCGTCAATAGCTGGATGCGGAATGTCTTTACTTTCTAAAACTGCCATAATTGCGGCAACTCCAAGTCCGTTATCGGCACCAAGTGTTGTTCCTTTTGCTTTTACCCAGTCACCATCAACGAACATGTCAATTCCTTGCGTTAAGAAATCGAAATTAGTATCGTTATTTTTTTGGTGTACCATATCCAAATGTCCTTGTAGAACAATAGTTTTGCGGTTTTCCATTCCTGGAGTCGCTGGTTTACGGATGATTACATTACGGATTTCATCTTCAAAAGTCTCTAATCCTAAATTGGTTCCGAAGTTTTTCATAAACTCAATAACACGTTCTTCTTTTTTAGATGGACGCGGCACTGCGTTTAGGTCGGCAAACTTGTTCCAAAGTGCTTTTGGTTCAAGGTTTCTAATTTCTTGGCTCATTTTTATGTTTGTTTTGACACGAATTGCACGAATTTTCACGAATTAATTTAATGCGGAAATTTCACGAAATTGCAGATGGCATTATTTAATATTAAAACACAAAGTTACAAAGTTTAATTTCTTTGCGAATTGATTTGTGATTATATTTACATTTCTAATTTTACTAATGAAAAGAAAATTCATTCTTCCGATATTTTTACTATTTCAGATACTATTTCTGAAAGTGATTGCTTTTTTTCCTGAAACGGTTGAACGTATTTATAGCAATGGTTTGTACGTTTATATTTCTAGATTCTCAAGAACACTTTTAAGCAAAATTCCTTTTTCTGTTGGAGATGTAATTTATGGACTATTGATTATTTATTTACTGATTCAACTTTGGAAAACGAGAAAATCGTGGCGATTGCAATGGAAAAATAATCTATTGAAAATTATTAATGTTTTGTCAGTGGCTTATTTTCTGTTTCATTTTCTTTGGGCTTTTAATTATTACAGAGTTCCGTTGTTTGAAAAAATGAGTATTCAACGCGAATATTCTGATGAAGATTTGTATCGTTTTACTGAGAAGTTAATTGCTAAAACCAATGAAGTTCATTTTAAAATTACGAAGGATAAAAATCTGAAAGTTAGCGTTCCGTATTCGCAAGATTCTATTTTTAAAATGACACAAAATGGATATGATAATTTGAGAAATCAATATACTTTTTTTAAATACGAAATTCCAAGTAGAAAGAAATCGTTGTTTAGTTTGCCGTTGACCTATATGGGTTTTGGAGGTTATTTGAATCCGTTTACGAATGAAGCTCAAGTGAATGATAAAATTCCGATGGTCGGTTTTCCGATGACGATTAATCACGAAATGGCACATCAAATGGGTTTTGCAAGTGAAAGTGAATGCAATTTTATTGGATTTTTAGCAAGTGTAAGAAATGATGATTTGTATTTTCAATATTCGGCTTATCAATATGCTTTGCGTTACTGCTTGAATAACATTGGTATGAAAAATGAATCTAAATTTGAGTATTACAAAAACAAAATCAATCCTGGAATTATTGAAAACTACAAAGAAAGTGAAGCGTTTTGGAAAAGTTATGACACTATAATTGACAAAGGATTTCACGCTTTTTACGATCAATTTTTAAAAATGAATCAACAGAAAGAAGGTTTGGAAAGCTATAGTAAATATGTGGATTTGTTGATTAACTATTATAAAACTGAAACTCTTTAATTATTTTGCCACAGATTTAACGGATTTTAAAGATTTACACTGATTCTAAAAATGCTAGTGAAAAACAAATACCTACAAGGTTTTGGAAACCTTGCAGGAATATAATTTAAACTTCATCACTTGTGAAAGTCACAAAACTTCTCTTTTTAAAAGGTCTGACGATTAATCTTCCTTCACGGTCAAAACGAACATAGTTGTAAACCCAATTTAGGAAAACTACGGCTTTATTTTTGAATCCGATTAGTGAAAATAAATGTACAAACATCCAAACAAACCAAGCGAAAACTCCGTTGAAATGGTATTTTGGTAAATCTACAACGGCAAGATTTCTTCCAATGGTTGCCATGGAACCTTTGTCGTTGTATTCGAAGGGTTTCATTGGTTTATTAGCTAATAATTTCACTAAATTCTCTCCCAATAAAGCACCTTGTTGTAATGCTGGTTGCGCCATCATAGGATGACCTTGTGGATATTTTTCACTTTCCATTGAGGCAATATCGCCAATGGCAAAAATATTATCATAACCAACTACTTGATTGAATTGGTTTACTCGAATGCGTTCTACTCTTTCCACTAGAGATTTTGAATCCAATCCGTGAATGGCTGCACCTTGAACACCTGCGGTCCAAATAACGGTTGCTGTTTCAAAAGTTAAATCGGAGTTGGTTGTGATGGTTCTTCCGTCGTAATTGGTTACACGTACATTTTTGTGAACAACTACTCCTAAATCTACCAAGAATTTTTCGGCTGCTGCAGAAGATTTTTCGGACATCGTATTTAAAACTCTGTCGCCACTTTGAATAAGGTTTATTTCCATTTTGGAAATATCTAAATCAGGATAATCTTTTTGAAGAATGGCTCTTTTCATTTCGGCAAGTGCGCCTGCAAGCTCTACTCCTGTTGGTCCTGCGCCTACTAAAACGAAATTTATTAGTGCATTTTTATCGGCTTCATTTGTTGTAAGAACGGCTTGCTCAAAATTTTCTAAAATCAAACTACGGATGTTCAATGATTGTGGAATGGTTTTCATTGACATCGAATTACGTTCAATTTCTTTATTGCCAAAATAATTGGTTTTTGAACCTGTTGCAATTACTAAGTAATCGTAATTTAAATCACCAATTTCTGAAATTACTTTTTGATTTTGAGTGTCGATTTCTTTTACAGAAGTTAGTCGGAAATAGAAATCTTTGTATTCTTGGATTACTTTTCGAATTGGATAAGCTATAGAACCAGCTTCTAATCCGCCGGTTGCTACTTGATATAAAAGTGGTTGAAAAGTGTGGTAATTATGTTTGTCGAGTAAAACAACTTGTAGGTTTTTGTTTCTTAGTTTTTTAGCTATTGATAGACCTGCAAATCCGCCACCGATGATGACTACGCGTTTTTTATCTGAATGTGGAATGTTCATTTTAAAATGCAATTTTTCTTGAATACAAAGCTAGTTGTTTTTTGATTGTAAAAGTTGCTTAAATGTTTACAAGTTTTAGTGGTTTTGAAAATCTGATTTTATGTAAGACGATTACCCATTAGCCCTGATTGGAGCAGTTACCTTGTAACGCGGAAAGCAGGAAAAAGGTTTATAGAAATGCGCAAGTGATACGCTCTTTCAAAAATCATTTAGCATTGAAATTTGACTTTTGAAATTGAAATTGATTTACGTATCATTGTAACAAAATCTAGTAAAGGTTTACTAACGTATATATGAGCGAGAATTTGGAACAAACCTTTGTGCAGCAATTGCGTGAAAATCAGAATATAATCCACAAGATTTGTAGGTTGTATACGTCTGATGGTGATGCACATAAGGATTTGTTTCAGGAAATTACGATTCAATTATGGAAAGCTTTTCCGAAGTTTCGTGGTGATGCCAAATTTTCGACTTGGGCGTATCGAGTCGCTCTAAATACTGCCATTACTTTGTACCGAAAAAGTACACGAAGTGTTTCTACGGTGGAGTATGAACAGCATAGTTTTTTTATTAGTCAAGAAGAATATAATAGCGAAGAAGAAGAGCAGATAAAGTTGATGTATCAAGCGGTGCATCAGTTGAATGATATTGAAAAGGCGTTGGTTTTTATGTATCTGGAAGATAAAGATTATACAGAAATTGCTGAAACATTAGGTATTAGTGAAGTTAATGCAAGAGTTAAAATGAATAGAATAAAAGGAAAATTGAAAAAAATATTAAATCCGTAAGGTTATGATGGAAGAGTTGGATTTATTAAAAAAAGACTGGAAAAAGAACGAAAATTCTTTTGAACAGATATCGGAAGTGGATATTTATAAAATGTTGCATAAGAAGTCTTCTTCTATTGTGAAGTGGATATTTTATATTAGCTTGTTAGAACTATTACTTGGAATTGTAATAAATATAGTTTTATCGTTTACTAAATATGATACTCAGAGTATTGATTTGTATAAAAAATGGGGTGTTTATGAATTTTATATTGTAATCACTGTGCTCTTGTATGCTGTGGTTTTATATTTTATTTATAAGTTTTATCTAAATTATAAAAAAATATGTGTAATTGATAACACCAAACAATTATTGACAACGATATTAAATACAAGAAAAGTTGTAAAAAATTATGTAATTTTTAATTTAACTTCATTTGCCGTAATTTTTGTAACCATTTTTAGCTTAGGATTCTATCATATTTACATTGATACTATGCTGAAAAAAGGCATTGAACATCCAGAAATTTCTTTTAAAGTAGTTGCAATAAGTTTATTGATAATAATTATAATCACTTCTGTATTTACATTTCTATTCTGGTTGTTCTACAAAGTATTGTATGGAATATTATTAAAAAGATTATTTAGAAATTTCAACGAATTAAAGAAAATTGATTTATAAAAGAAAAGTCTCGTTATTAGCGAGACTATTTTATTAATAATCCCACTGACGTAGGCGATTTAGTTTTTCTTGTTCTTCAATTTCTTCGGCAGGAATTACCTTTAAGAAAGAAGCGTGTTGCTCGATAGCATATTCAACTTTTTCAACAATTTGCTCGATGGTTTCATTTTCATAGTCTATTTCGAGTGGCGCTTTTATTGTAAATGATTGAAGAATATTTTTCTTTTTAAGGCGTAGTCCTTTCTTATCAAAAGAGCGTCTAAAACCGTCTATAACTATTGGCACAACAATTGGTTTGTGTTGTTTAATGATGTGGGCAGTACCTTTTCGCACTGGTTTAAAAGACTTTGTAGTTCCTTGTGGAAAAGTAATAACCCAACCATCGTCAAGAGCAATTTTGATATTCTCTGTATCGTTTGGATTAACTTCACGTTTTTCAGTAACATCTTTTCCTCCTGCTCTCCAAGTTCTTTCTACTGTAATTGCTCCAACGTAAGCTAAAATTCTAGGAAGCAAACCTGCTTTCATAGTTTCACTAGCAGCAACATAGTATACATTCATCTTTGGTTGCCACAAATAACCAACATTTTTGATGTTATCTTCTCTGCCCGAAAGGCTTGCATTAAACACGTGAAACATGGCTACTACATCTGCAAAATAAGTTTGATGATTGGATATAAAAAGCACATTTTTATCGGGTAAATTTCTAATAATTTCCGAACCTTCAATCTGTAATTCATTAAATCCACGATAACGTCTATGAGTTATCACGCCGAAAATTCGGATAAGCCATTTTTTGATATAAAGTATATGTCCAAAAGGATTTCGTTTAAATAATCCCATAATAATTTGTAGAAAATTGAAAGACAAACATACAAAAATTAAAATTTATAGAACCATTTTCAATACATCTTTTAACTCACTCAACATCATTGCAGTTGCTCCCCAAACGGAATGTTCTTCTACTTGAAAAACCGGAACTTCAATTAATTTAGAGTAAGAAGTCTCTAAATTTTTATTAAATATGATTGAATCATCTAAAAGAGTTGCTAACGGTAATTCAATAATTCCTGCAACTTCTTCTTCTTGAAGAGTAAACGTTAATTCTGTTTGAGATATTCCTAAAAAAGGAAACACCAAAAAATTACTTGGCGGAATATAAATGGATGAAAAATCTCTAATAACATGAATATCATTTGGATGAATACCTATTTCCTCATGAGTTTCTCGTAAAGCTGTTTGCTTCAAATCAAAATCAATCTCTTCAACTTTACCTCCTGGAAATGCTATTTGGGATGAATGAACTCCTGGATAAGAATTTCTTACAATTAATAATAAATGCGTAACTTCATTTTTAGGATAAAACAACATCATTACAGCAGCTTTTCTTACCGAACTAAGATCATAACTATTATCCTCCATCATTTTAACTCTTTCCAAAGGCGCCATTTTAACATGTGAAGAAGTTGAAGGTAGATCTACATTCAAAACATTTGGAATAGCCTTAAAAAACAAATCAAAATTCATAGTTAATAGTTCTAATTATTTATAAATTTACCAAAAAAACAACAATAAACCCAAAAAATAAATTCTACATGTACAGTAAAGAAGAAAGTTTAAAGATTAAAAAAGAATTTTGGGTACAATTTGCAGAAGCATATCCAAAAAAATGGCTTTTATATGATACTAAGATAAAAGATGTTACTTTCAAATTCTATGTAGACAACAAAAAAGCTCAAGTTCTATTAGATATCGAGCCAAAAGAAGAAGAAAAAAGAAAAATATATTTTGAAAAAATAGAATCACTTAAAAACATACTACTAGAAGAATATTTACCCGATGCAATTTTAGAAAGAAATCATTATCTAGAAAATGGCAAAATTATAAGTAGAATATGGATTGAAAAACTAAATGTCAGTCTAAATAATAAAAATACTTGGAACGAAATATTCGATTTTTTCAATACAGCGATGACACAATTTGAAAAATTATTTTTCGAATATGAAGAGTACATCAAAGACCTAGAAACCAATACTTAGTATAATTTTTATGGCGTGCCCCAATGGTCGTGCTATCCGCTGTATCTTTTCTTTAAAAAAAAAAAAGAAAAGGATGTCGCTACTATCACTCACGCAATTTAGCATTATCCAAAATATGTGATCCCATAACAACTATGTGAATTTCTAAAAACTTTATAAAACAAAAAACCCTATCCTTTATGGATAGGGTTCTTAAAAAAGAAGGCGGCGACATACTCTCCCACAGTTATGCAGTACCATCTGCGCAATCGGGCTTAACTTCTCTGTTCGGAATGGGAAGAGGTGAGCCCCGACGCAATAACCACCTTAAGAGGTTTTGCAAGGGT
>CANGUP010000129.1 GCA_947457105.1 Flavobacteriaceae bacterium | reverse complement strand
ACTGTAAATCCATCAATAAAAGCTAAACCAATGGATGAAGCTTTTGGTGCTGCTGGTAATCAAAGACAAGTTATAAAATGGGCTTACAGCGATGATACTAATGTAGGTGATGTAAAAAGATTTGAAGTTGTTAATGTTGGAAACATCATTGCAAGATTGAAAAAAATCAACGAAAAAGGTCTAATGACAGTTGAAGAAGCTAAACCAATGGTTGAAGGCATCATCAAAAACAAAAAGAAAGCTGAGAAAATTATGGCTAAAATGAAAGGTTCTTCATTAGAATCAATTGCTAAAGCTAATGCAACTACTGTTCAAAATGCGCCAGCTGCATCTGTAGATAATGCTGTTTTAGCAAATGTTGGATTAGAAGCTAAAGTAGTTGGAACTGCTTTTGGATCTCCAGTAAATAAAGTGTCTGCTCCAATCGAAGGAAATTCTGGAGTTTATGTTATCAAAACAAAATCTGTTGCTAAAGCGCCTAAATTGCCTAAGTATGACGATTATGTAAACAAATTGAAAGCTAATGCAGGTCAAGCTTCAGGAAGAGTTTTCCCAGCTTTGAAAAATGATGCTAAAATTGATGATAATAGATTAGAATTCTACTAGTAGATTCTTTCTAAAAATTATATAAAAAATCCCGAAGTAATTCGGGATTTTTTAGTTTTATAATATCATGTCTTTATAAGGTATCACTACCTTGTATCCTTTATTGTTGAAATACTCTGTAGGATTTTCTTTAGAAATGGCTAAAACAAAATCGCCACCCCAAGCACCAAGACTTTTAATAACACCACGAAAATCATCAAACAAAGCTTCTTGAACTGTTTGAAGTTCTAAAACATTACTCATTTCAATTTCATGTTTATGTAATGCTAATGCAAATTCTTTTGGTCCTATTGCATCTACAATTGTCTTTGTAATTGCATCAATTATTTTAACAGTTTTCCCAATATCTCCCTGCTTGTCTAGATATGAAGCAATTGCAGATTTGCTACTTTGTTTTCTGTTCAAATAAACGAAATGTATTTTATCAGTAAAATCAGGTTCGAAAGCTATTTTTTCTATTGTTGGTTTTTCATTGACTAATTGGTAGATAATTGCCGAATCATTTTGAGCACAAGCCAAGTCATATCCACTTCCTCCAAAACTTCTTTTAAGTAAATCATAGGCGTCAATCTCTAACCATTGAGCAATATTGTTAATTAGAGTAGAAGAAGTGCCCAAACCCCAAAATTTTGGAAAGGTGAGTTCTGTTGTAATCTTATAACCTTTTGAATTTGTAATAAAATCAGATTTCATTAGATATGCTTCGTGCAAAATCTCAATTAATGTATTTTTTATGTTATGAATTTCATCATAATTTTTCTTTTCAATAATACTAGAAAATGGAATGTTGTCTTCAAACCAAATACTTCCATCATGGTCATGACTTCTCCATTGAATAACTTCATTTTCTGAAGATTCAATAATTAAATTCTGACCAAATTTTGTTGGTAACGCTAACGCTTTTGCGCCATCAAGAACCACATATTCTCCTGTTATTAATAATTTTCCGTTGCTGTAGAATTCTTTTTTCATAGTATTTGCCACAAAGTCGCTAAGGCGCAAAGTTTATTTTTATTATTTGTCACACTGAGCTTGTCGAAGTGCTTTTCACAAAATTATTTTCTTAAATTTTCAATAAATTCTACAACTGAAGCATGAGAAATAGTGTTGTTTTCAAAGTGCTTTTTAATCATTATTCTTTCTTCATCAGAAGTTTGAAACTGATTCAAAATATTATTAATGTGCATTTTCATGTGTCCTTCTTGAATTCCAGTTGTGGTTAACGAACGCAAAGCAGCAAAATTTTGTGCTAATCCAGTTACTGCAACAATCTGCATTAATTCATGTGCCGATGGTTTTCCTAAAATCTGTAAAGCCATTTTTACTAATGGATGCAATGAAGTTAATCCGCCAACAGTTCCTAAAGCTAATGGAATTTCCATCCAAAAAGTAAAGATGCCATTTTCAATTTTAGCATGAGATAGACTTGAATATTTTCCGTTTCGAGAAGCATAAGCATGAACGCCAGCTTCAACAGCTCGGAAATCATTTCCAGTTGCAAGAATTACTGAGTCAATTCCGTTCATAATTCCTTTATTGTGGGTTACTGCTCTAAAAGGTTCTATTTCCGCAATCTTCACCGCTTGAACAAATTTCTCTGCAAATTCTTGAGGATTCTCAATTTTATTTTCAGCCAAATCTTCAATTTTACATGAAACTTCTGCACGAACAATACAATTGGGAACATAATTAGAAAGAATGCTCATCACCACTTGAATGTTTTTTTCTTCTTTAGAAAAACCATCATAATTTTGAGCTTCTACTTTTAATGTTTTAGCAAATTGCTCTAAACAAGAGTTTATAAAATTTGCTCCCATAGAATCTTTCGTTTCAAAAGTAGCATGCAATTGAAAGTAGTTTTCTAATTCATTGGTTTTATTTCTTAGTTCAATATCCAAAATTCCACCACCGCGTTTTTGCATGTTTTTGGTGATGTTTTCGGTTTCTGAAAAAAATTTTGATTTTGTTGTATGGAAGAAATCCTCTAATTTTTGAACATCACCTTTATAAATAAAATGTACCTGTCCAATTTTTTCAGAATTCAAAACCGTTGCTTTAAATCCGCCACGTGTACTCCAATATTTAGCCGATTTTGCAGCTGCGGCAACAACAGAACTCTCTTCAATCACCATTGGAACCGAATAATAGTTGTTATTGATTAGAAAATTTGGAGCAATTCCCATCGGTAAATAGAAATTGGTGATTGTGTTTTCAATAAATTCATCATGCAATTGTTGCAATTTAGAATCGTTGTTCCAATATTGTTTTATAGTAGTAATAGCTTCTGTTGGATTGGTAAAGTATTCAGTAGCAATCCAATTGATTTTATCTTCTTTTGATAGTTTTGAAAATCCGGCAACAGCGTTATTCATGTTCAAATGATTATATCTTATTTTTAGCAAAGATACGCTTTAGAATTAATTCTTATATTTTGTTTTGGAGGAATTTAAAAATACTAAAAACTGCATTTAACATAAAAATATGCCATTATTTGGGAATTTTTCACTAAAATTGAACTCGTTTTATAATCAATCAAGAAAATGAAAATTACTAAAATTATTACGCTCTTTCTTTTAGCAACTTTTTCTGTTGTTGCACAGCAAAAAATATCTGTTGAGGAAATTTACACAGGCGCTTTTCGTGCCAAAGGAATGGATGCATTACAATCCATGAAAAATACCAATCAGTACACGGTTTTAAATACTGATAGAGCTACAAAAAGTCAGCAAATTGATCTTTATGATTTTGCAACATTAAAAAAAGTGTCGACATTAATAGATACTAAAAACTTCAAGGAATTATCAGATGATGGAATTGATAGTTATGTGTTTAGTAATGATGAAAAGCAAATTTTAATTGCTAATAATTCTAACCAAATTTTCCGTCATTCGTTTACAGCAGATTACTTTTTGTATGACATAAAATCTCAAAAAATTTCAGGATTTCTTGGGCAAGTTCAAGAACCAACATTTTCTCCTGACGGAACTAAAATTGCCTATGCCAAAGAAAATGATTTGTATATTTATGACATAGTATTAAGAAATACAACTCGTGTTACCAATGATGGTGTGAAAAATGCTGTTATTAATGGAATTACTGATTGGGTTTACGAAGAAGAATTTGCTTTTGTTCGTGCTTTCGATTGGAGTACGGATAGTAAAAAACTTGCTTACATTCGTTTTGACGAAAGTGAAGTACCACAATTTTCAATGAATATGTACAAAAAGGACTTATATCCAACTTCAGAAACGTTTAAATATCCAAAAGCTGGGGAGAAAAATGCTTTAGTTTCATTGCATATTTATAATTTAAGCGGCAATATTTCGCAACCAATTAATTTAGGAAATTACTCTGATTTCTATATTGCAAGAATGAAATGGACTAACGATGCTAATTTGGTTTCGGTTCAAGTTCTTAATCGTCATCAAGACAATTTAGATTTGATTTTTGTTGATGCAACTACTGCTAGTCCAAAAGTAGTTTTGAATGAAAAAGATAAAGCTTATGTTGATGTAACGGATAATTTAACGTTCTTGAAAGACAACAGTTTCATTTGGACTTCAGAAAAAGATGGTTACAATCACATTTATTTATACGATAAAAACGGAAAACTAAAAAATCAAGTTACCAAAGGAAATTGGGAAGTAACTTCTTATTATGGTTTTGACGAAAAAACTAAAACGGTTTTCTACCAATCAGTAGAAAAAGGCTCTATTTTGAGGGACGTTTATAAAATTTCGCTTGACGGAAAAAAGAAAGTAAAATTATCTTCACAAGTTGGAACAAATGCAGCGACTTTTAGTCCAGATTTCACTTATTTTATTAATACTTATTCAAGTGTGACAACTCCGCCAACTTATACTTTGAATAGTTCTAAAGACGGAAAACAAGCTCAAGAAATTGTTAACAACACAGCTTTGGTTGATAAATTAAAAAAATATGATTTACCAACAAAAGAATTTTTCGAACTTACAACTGAAAAAGGGCACAAACTAAATGCTTGGATGATCAAACCGAAAGATTTTGACACAACTAAAAAATATCCAGTTTTCATGTATCAGTATTCTGGACCAGGTTCGCAAGAAGTGGCTAATAATTGGTTAGATACTAACGATATGTGGTTCATGATGTTGTCGCAACAAGGTTATATCATTGCTTGTGTTGACGGTCGTGGAACAGGTTATAAAGGTGCTGCTTTCAAAAAATGTACTCAAAAAGAATTAGGAAAGTTTGAAGTTGAAGATCAAATCGATGCTGCAAAAGTTATAGGAAACTATGCTTATGTAGATAAATCTAGAATTGGTATATTTGGCTGGTCTTATGGCGGATTCATGTCGAGCAATTGCTTGTTCAAAGGTGCTGATGTTTTCAAAATGGCAATTGCTGTTGCTCCAGTTACTAATTGGAGATTTTATGATAGTATTTACACCGAAAGATACATGACAACACCACAAGAAAACGCTAGTGGCTATGATGACAATTCGCCAATCAATCATGTGAGTAAATTAAAAGGAAACTTTTTACTAATTCATGGAACAGCGGATGATAACGTTCATGTTCAAAATTCAATGCAAATGATTGAAGCTTTAGTTCAAGCTAATAAGCAGTTCGATTGGGCAATTTATCCAGACAAAAACCATGGAATATTTGGTGGAAAAACAAGAATTCAGTTGTATAATAAAATGACGAATTACATAAAAGATAAACTATAATCAACTAAATACAAACTAAAAACAAATTAAAATGAGTGAACAAGTAAAAACAGGACATCCAAAAGGGCTTTGGGTATTATTTGGAACCGAAATGTGGGAAAGGTTTAACTTCTATGGAATGAGGGCTATACTAACCTTATTTATGGTGAATTCGCTAATGATGAAAGAAGAAGAAGCGTCTATTATTTATGGAGGTTTTCTAGGTCTTTGTTATTTAACTCCAATGTTAGGGGGCTTTATTTCAGATCGTTTTTTTGGAAATAGAAATTGTATAATGCTTGGTGGTGTAATGATGGCAATTGGACAATTGATGTTGTTTTTTAGCGCAAGTGTTTTTAGTACCAATCTTGGTTTAGCCAATACATTAATGTGGACTGCATTAGGTATTATAGTTTTTGGAAATGGATTTTTCAAACCGAATATTTCGTCAATGGTTGGAAGCTTATATCCTAAGCAAGAAAAGTCAAAATTAGATACTGCTTTCACAATTTTTTACATGGGAATAAATATCGGTGCCTTTTTAGGACAATTTATATGTCCACTTATCGGCGATGTAAAAGATGTTGGAGGAATTAGAGACGTTCATGCCTTTAAATGGGGATTTTTAGCAGCTTCTATTGCTATGATAATCGGAACTGCAATTTTCTTTTTCTTAAAAAATAAGTATGTAGTTACACCAGAAGGTAAGCCAATTGGAGGAATGCCATCGGGGAATGATTCTGCCGACTACGAAGAAGGAGAATCGCAAAAAGCAGAGTTCTCTATGAAGTCGATCATTACTGCGATTGCAGTATTTGCTGTTATTTTCTTTATTTTTAATTACTTTACAGAAGGTGATAATGTGGTGAAGACAATAATTTATCCTTTTATATATGCAAGTGGAGTAGCTCTTGCAACATTAATATTACTTGATAGTACATTAACAAAAATTGAAACACAACGTATTTGGGTAATTTACATTATGTCGTTTTTTATTATCTTTTTCTGGGCAGCTTTTGAACAAGCAGGTTCATCCTTAACTTTTATCGCAGATAATCAAACAGATAGAAATATATTAGGTTGGAATATGCCACCGTCGATGGTGCAAATCTTTAACGGAATTTTCGTTGTTTTGTTTGCCTTTCCATTTAGTGTTCTTTGGGATAAATTACGCGCAAATAATAGAGAACCGCTTTCAACAGTAAAACAATCGATAGGCTTGCTATTAATTGCCGTAAGTTATTTTATCATCGCAAATAATGTTAAAGATTTAGGAAACTCAGGCTTACTAGCTATCAAATGGTTGATTTTATTATATTTAATTCAAACTTTTGCTGAACTTTGTTTATCTCCGATAGGTTTATCATTGGTAGGAAAGTTAGCGCCAAAACGATTTGCATCACTTGCTTATGGTGTTTTCTTTATTTCAAGTGCCGCAGGATATGCCCTTTCAGGAACGTTAGGCTCAATTTTACCAGCAACTGGCGATAAATTTAAAAAAGCGTCTGAACTTGGAATCGATTTGCAGGGGGTTTTAGACAAATCAATCACACCAACTCCTGAACAACTTAAGCTATTAGCCGATAATCAAATTAATGATCACTACAAGGTTTTTGCTGGTTTTGAAATCACCAACTTATATGAATTTTTTATGGTGTTTGTTGTTCTTTGCGGAATTGCTTCAATTATATTATTCTTATTGACACCTATTATTAAAAAAATGATGCACGGTGTACGTTAATCATTATTTAAAAATATTTTTATATCTTTCAAACCTACAAGAAATCCTTGTAGGTTTGTTTTTTTAAATTGAATTATTATGTGGAAAAGTCATCCTAAAGCATTGCCTTATTTGTTTTTATCTGAAATGTGGGAACGTTTTGGTTATTATTTAATGATCGGAATTTTTACGTTATATCTAAAAGATGTTGAAGCCGGTTTCGCCATGACAGAAAAAGAAGCCTCCGATTTATACGGAACTTTCATTGCCTTAGTATTTTTAACACCATTCATTGGTGGTTTAGTTGCCGATAGATATTTGGGCTACAAAAAATCAATCGTCATTGGTGGAATAATGATGGGCGCAGGTTATTTTATGATGGGAATTCATAGTTTGCCAATGCTTTATGTTGCCATGACTTTAGTAATCGTTGGAAACGGATTTTTCAAACCAAATATCTCAACTTTATTAGGAAATTTCTACAACGAAGACCAATACAAAGAGAAGAAAGACGAAGGTTATAATATTTTCTACATGGGAATCAATATTGGTGCTTTCATTTGTAACTTTTTCGGAGCTGCTTTGCAAATTTTATTAGGTTGGCAATATGCCTTTATGGCTGCTGGTTTAGGGATGTTTATAGGTGTAATTGTTTTCCTTTTAGGAACAAAACATTACGGCGATAAAACCGATAAAAAAGGAATTCAAGAAGGCGACATGCCATTTTCTAAAATTGTATTATACATTTTAGTTCCGTCAGTAGTTTTTGGAGTTATTGGTTGGTTAATTAAAGGAGTACAATCAGATGTAAATCTTGATAGTGCCATTTTTGGTTCAGATAGTACTGATGCTTTTATTTTTGCTTGTCTTCCTGTTGTTTACTTTTACGGAAGTCTATATTTCAAAGCAAAACCTGAAGAAAAACGACCAATTGGAGCTTTACTTTCAATATTTGCTGTGGTGATTTTATTTTGGGCAGTTTTCAAATTAAATGGATCGGCATTAACAACATGGGCAGATAGATACACCGATAGAGAAATAAGTGGAACAACTCAAGCTGTTTTTAGTAATTTAAAATT
>CANGUP010000128.1 GCA_947457105.1 Flavobacteriaceae bacterium | reverse complement strand
TGATTGGTCAAAATCAATCCTTTGTCTGATATTACTTCAGCAGTACAACCACCATCAAAATGAGGAACGGCATCTTTCAAACTCGATTGGTTTATTGAATAAATTTGTTCGGCAGAAATTTTCATTCCTAGGGTTTTCATTTCGCCTTCGTTCATTCCTTTTAGCATCGATGGAATCCACATTCCGCCTTGTTGCGCTTGTGTTTGAATGACAAATAATAAGAGTAGTAATTTAATGAATCTCATAATTAGATTTTTAGATTATTGGATTTTTAGAAAGTTAGAATTTGAATTTTAGTAGTTTTCGATTGTGAACTTCGAAATCGTTTGCAAGATACAATTTTTGTGCATTTTCATTATGGTTTTCAATTTCTAGATAAAGTAATTTAACATTTAATTGTTTTGCTTGTTCTTTTATGAATTTAATTGTTGTGTTACCAATTCCTTTTTTACGTGCAATTTCTTTAATGTATAATTCGTCTAGAAATGCAATCTTACCGCCATATTCAAAGCTAAAAACAAAAGTAAGAATTACATATCCAACCAATTTATCTTCCGAATAAATCAACCAAGCTTTTCCAAGATGTTCCTTGGAAATAAACTCTTGAAATAATTTTTTTGAAACTTCAACATCAATTGGATAGTTATCCATTGCATAGAAATCTTTCATCATTGAAGTGATAGTTTCGATTTGTGAAAGTTCTAAAGTTTTAAATTGAATCATATAAAAGGTTCACGTATAAGTATGATTATTCAGTTATATGTTTCAAAATAACATCAGTCGCACCTTTATTCATTTGCACAAAAGTCGAACAAATATGTCCTTTTTCATGGCGAACATCTTCGTTGGAAATTAAATTATCAAAGGCTTCGTCCAATTCGTTTTGGTTAGAAATTGAAACACAACCTTCTTGATGGACCAATGCAATTGCTTCAGCAAAATGAGAATAATTTGGTCCAATTACAATCGGAACACCAAATGTTGCCGGTTCCAAAATATTATGAACACCCGTATTCCCATATCCGCCACCAACATAGGCAATGTCTGCGTATGAATAAATTTTGGTTAAAATTCCGATGGTGTCAATGATGAAAACATTTTTTTCCTGTATAGACAAGGCATGCCTTGTCTCTACATTTTCGGAAAATAAAATGGTTGATTTCGTTATCTGTGATTTCAGATTTGCAATTTGCTCCGATTTGATATTGTGTGGTGCAATTATGAATTTTAAATTGCTTTGCGCATTATTAATGTAATTCACCAATAAATTTTCGTCTTTTGGCCACGAACTTCCTATTACAATTGTGGTTTTGTTGTCTTTAAATTGTTCTATAAAATCTAATGAATTGTCTCTTTCTAAAATTGCAACTACTCGATCAAATCGGGTGTCACCAGAAATTTTTACATTATTGAAACCAATAGATTGAATCAGATTTTTTGAACTTTCATTTTGTACAAAAAAGTAGTCGAATGTTTTTAATGCGTTTCTGTAAAAACCTCCATACCATTTGAAAAAAGCTTGGTTTTCTCTGAAAATGCCTGAAATTAAATAGGTTTTTATTTCAAGTTTCTTTAATTTATTCAGATAATTGGGCCAGTATTCATATTTGATGAAGAAAACCAATTCTGGATTTATCGCTTTGATGAATTTTTGTGCATTCGATTTTGTGTCTAATGGCAAATAAACTGTAGCATCAGCAACCGTATTGTTTTTTCTTACTTCGTAACCTGATGGAGAGAAAAAAGTAACTACTATTTTATGGTTAGGATATTGAACTTTAATTTTTTCAATAACTGGTAAGCCTTGTTCGTATTCACCTAACGATGCTGCATGAAACCAAATAGTTTTGTCGGTTGTATTGATTTTGCTTTTTAAAATTGAAAAAACTTCTTTTCGACCATCAACAAAAAGTTTCATTTTCGGACTGAAAAGTGCCAATAGTTTTACAACTTGTGAAGCAAAAATTATAATTAAATTGTATAGAAAAAGCATTATCTAATTTTAGTTGGGTAAAAATAAGATTTTTTGCTACAGATTTTACAGATGAAACGGATTTTCACAACTAAATTTCTTTTGAAAATCTGATTTTGCAAAAGACAAATGCTAATTAGCCCTGATTGTAGCGGCACCGAAGTAGAGCGAAAAGCAGGAAAATGGAAACCAAAAAAACCTAAACCATTCGCTTCAAATAATAAGAAATGTTATACTTTTGTATTTCAAATTTTTTAGGATGAAGAAATTACAAATGGTTGACTTGAAAGGTCAATACGAAAAAATAAAAGAAGAAGTGAATGCTTCTATTCAAGATGTTTTAGAAAATAATACTTACATAAACGGACCTTTGGTTCATCAATTTCAGAAAGATTTAGAAGATTATTTGGGTGTAAAACACGTTATTCCGTGTGCAAATGGAACCGATGCGTTGCAAATTGCCATGATGGGATTGGATTTGAAACCTGGCGATGAGGTAATTACTGCCGATTTTACTTTTGCTGCAACTGTTGAAGTGATTGCTTTGTTACAATTAACTCCGGTTTTGGTTGATGTGGATATGAATAATATGAATATTTCTTTAGATGGAATTCGTAAAGCGATAACGCCAAGAACTAAGGCGATTGTTCCGGTTCATTTGTTTGGTCGTGCGGCTAATATGGATGCGATTATGGAAATTGCAAACGAACATAACCTTTATGTAATTGAAGATAATGCACAAGCAATTGGAGCAGATTATACTTCAAAAGATGGTTCAAAAGTTAAAGTAGGAACGATTGGTCATGTTGGTGCAACGTCATTTTTCCCATCTAAAAATTTAGGATGTTATGGTGATGGTGGAGCGATTTTTACTAACGATGATAAATTGGCTCACACATTACGTGGAATTGTAAATCACGGAATGTATGAAAGATACCATCACGATGTTGTAGGAGTGAACTCACGTTTGGATAGTATTCAGGCAGGAGTTTTGAAAGCGAAATTGCCACATTTAGATACTTATAACAAAGCACGTCAAGATGCAGCAAGAAAATATTCTGTTGCGTTAAGTGTGAATTCAAATATTTGGGCGCCGTTTATTTGCGAAACTTGCGATTGCCATGTTTTTCATCAATATGTTATTAGAATTATGAATGGGAAACGTGATGGATTATTAGCTCATTTACAAGAAAAAGGAATTCCGTGTGCGATTTATTATCCAATTCCTTTGCACAGTCAGAAAGCGTATGCTGATTCTAGATACAAAGAAGAAGATTTTCCGGTAACCAACCAATTATGTAAAGAAGTAATTGCTTTACCAATGCATACCGAATTGGATGATGAGCAAATTAAGTTTATAACAGATACGGTTTTAGAGTTTGTTTAATTCGATTTAATAATAACTAAAAGAGATTTCTGCCTTCGCAGAAAATTAATATGAAAATAGTAGTAACAGGAGGATTAGGTTTTATTGGTTCTCACACCGTTGTTGAATTGCAAAACGAAGGTTTTGAGGTTGTAGCCATTGATAATTTATCGAATTCATCGGAAAGTGTTTTGGATGGGATTGAAAAAATTACTGGTAAAAAACCAATTTTCGAGAAAATGGATTTGCGTGATAAAGCGTCGGTTCAAAATTTCTTTAAAAAGCATACTGATGTTGCTGGAGTGATTCATTTTGCTGCTTCAAAAGCTGTTGGAGAAAGTGTAGAAAATCCTTTGTTGTACTACGAAAACAACATCAACGCATTGGTTTATGCACTTCAGGAATTGAAAGAATTGTCCAACCCGAATTTTATCTTTAGTTCTTCTTGTACTGTTTATGGTCAAGCCGAAAAAATGCCAATTACTGAAGATGCTTCTGTACAACCTGCCGCTTCACCATATGGAAATACTAAACAAATAGGTGAAGAAATCATCACCGATGTTGCAAAAGTGACCAACATTAATTCTATTTTATTAAGATATTTTAACCCAATTGGATCGCATCCGAGTGCGGAGATTGGTGAATTACCTTTAGGAATTCCTCAAAATTTAGTTCCGTTTATTACACAAACGGCTATTGGAATGCGCGAGAAATTATCTGTTTACGGAGATGATTATCCAACACCTGATGGAACAGCAGTTCGTGATTACATTCATGTGGTAGATTTAGCGAAAGCACATGTTGTAGCATTGAAACGACTTTTAAACAAACAAAATTTAGATAAAGTTGAAACTTTCAATCTTGGAACAGGTACAGGAAGTTCAGTATTAGAAGTAATTACTGCTTTTGAAAAAGTTTCTGGGCAAAAACTGAATTACCAAATTGTAGGTAGAAGAGAAGGAGATATAACTTCAGCTTATGCAAACACTGATAAAGCTAATAATGTTTTAGGATGGAAAGCACAATCAACTTTAGAAGATAGTTTGGCTAGTGCTTGGAAATGGGAACAGAAGATAAGAAGCTAAATTTTATATAATTGTTCAAATAAAAAATCCTCATAAATTTATGAGGATTTCTTTTTTTACTTCTTAGCGGCTTCTTTAAGTTCTTTGCCAGCTTCATCAAGTTTTTCTGCACCTTCTTCAAGAGCTTCACCTGCCTTAGCTTGAGTAGTGTCAATTACTTCTTCTGTTTTTTGTGCAACAGTGTCAATTTTTTCACCAATTTCTGTACCTACAGTTGGCTCACCTTCTACTTTTTTGTCTCCGCAAGACACCATTGCAACAGCCATAAATGCTAACGCTAAAATTGTTTTTTTCATTTTTTTAAAGATTAAAATTAATAACAATTTTAGTAATACAAATTAGATGCCAAATAGTTTAAATAATGCTTAAAATTATTTTTTTGTTGCCTCTTGAACTTTTTTTGCTCCTTCTTCTACTTTTTCGGCACCTTTTGCAATTATTGTTTTTGCTTTTTCGCCAACTTTAGAGGAATCTATAACCTTTTTAGCTTTTATTTTTGCAGAGTCTGCTGCTTGTTTCAAGTCAGCTCCAACGGCTTCTGATGCTTCTTTTAGTTTTTCTTTAGTTTCTTCTTTGCATGAAATTAACAGCGATGCAAAGGCTAAGGATAGAATTATTTTTTTCATAACTATTTAATTTTTAATAATACATTTGGGTCAGGGCAATTTTTTTTATAAAAACTTAAATTATTTTCAGAACAAACTCCAGGATAATCACCAATTTTTTCTTCTATATCAAGAATAATTTGAAAATGTAAATGTGGAGCATAATCTCCATTTATTGGCGGCAAACCTAGATTTGCAATTTGTTCACCTTGAGTCACCTTTTGACCTATTTTTTTATTAATTAAACTATCTTCACTAAGATGACCATACAAAGTGTAAAATTTGAATTCGTTTATTTCATGTTCCAAAATTATTGTTGGACCATAATCGCCTAAAGCGGTATTGTTTTGAAAACTATGAATTGTTCCATTTAAAACGGCATGAATAGATACTTGTTTGTTAACCCATAAATCTAAACCTATGTGAATGTTGCGTTCTTCGGCATTTTCGTTTTTAAAAACCGTACTTCTTTTATATAAGTTTCTGGTTTCTAAATAACCACCATAAGCAATTTTTGCATTGTTTTTATCTAAGTGATTCTGAATAAAAACTTCATAATCGTAAGCAGTTTCAAGTTTATGGTTATTCAATTCTGTGTTTGAAACAGATAAATCTAAAGCTATATAATCGCAATAATCAATACTAGGCTCGATTACTTTAGCTGATTCTAAATGAGATAAAAAGGCTACAAAATTTTGCATAAACTAGTTGTTAAGCAGAAATAGTTTCAACTTCTCTATCAATTTTGTTTACTAATCCTACCAATACTTTTCCTGGTCCAACTTCTGTAAAACTTGTTGCTCCGTCTTTTATCATTTGTTGAACCGATTGAGTCCATTTTACAGGAGCAGTTAATTGGATGATTAGGTTTTTCTTAATCTCGTTAGCATCTGAAACCGCGCTAGCAGTCACATTTTGATAAACCGGACAAATTGGAGTTGAAAATGTAGTAGCTTCAATTGCAGCAGCTAATTCTTCTCTTGCTGGTTCCATCATTGGTGAGTGAAATGCTCCACCAACAGGTAAAATCAAAGCACGTTTTGCTCCAGCTTCTTTCATTTTTTCGCAAGCCAATTCTACTGCTTTGTATTCTCCAGAAATTACTAATTGTCCTGGACAGTTATAATTTGCAGCAACTACAACACCATCAATGGAAGCACAAATATCTTCTACGATTTTATCATCTAAATTTAAAACGGCTGCCATCGTTGATGGAGTAATTTCACAAGCTTTTTGCATTGCTATGGCTCTTTGTGAAACCAATTTTAATCCGTCTTCAAAAGATAAAGCTCCATTGGCAACTAAAGCTGAAAATTCACCTAACGAATGACCTGCAACCATTTCTGGACAAAAATCTTCTAAAGTTTTTGCTAAGATTACAGAATGTAAAAAAACCGCTGGTTGCGTAACTTTTGTTTCTTTTAATTCTTCAGCAGTTCCTTCGAACATAATATCTGTAATTCTAAAGCCTAATATGTCATTCGCTTTTTCAAATAATTCTTTTGCTACTGCTGAATTTTCATATAAATCTTTTCCCATACCTGAGAATTGTGCGCCTTGACCCGGAAATATGTATGCTTTCATGTTATTTTGTTTATTGTTCTTGGTTTGTTGTTCATAGTTTTATCTACAAACTTTAGCAAAAATAACAATTTTATTATAATTCTATAGAACCGATAATTCCGAGTAACTGATTCTTTAAATCTTCATTTGTGATTCCTTTTTCAGCATCAAAATTATCATTGAAGTTTGGTAAAGAAAAACTACCTTTTACAACAGCGCCTTGAAAAGGAAAACGATTTTTTGCTATTTCTAAAACCGAACTTCCGCCACGAGGTCCTGGAGAAGTTGAAAGTAAAAGCATTGGTTTTTCTTGAAACGTTTTGGCATTGATTCTTGAAGTCCAATCAAAAATGTTTTTGAAAGCAGCCGAATAAGCACCATTATGTTCTGCAAAAGAAATCACTATAGCATCTGCAGTTCCCAATTTGGCATAAAAATCTTGAGCTAATTGAGGAATTCCGTTATCCTTTTCTTTGTCTACCGAATAAATTGGCATTTCGAATTCGTTTAAATCCAAAACTTCTACCGAAGCATTTTGAAATTGATTAGCAGCATAGGTTGCTAATTGTTTGTTTATTGAAGTCTTACTTGACGATGCTCCAAAAGCGATGATTTTTTTCATAATTTATTTTTATAGTGTTTTTTATAATTCTATAATACTTAGTCAGTTAGAGCTAAGTTTTCGGGTCAAAAATCGTTATTCTTCAATCGTTATCTTATTGTTCTTTAGGAATTTCCATTACTAAAAACTTCGAATTGGTATTCGCTTTAATTTCAATTTCAGAAGTTTCCCAAATTCCAATCGCATCTCTTTTTTCTAATTTTTCGCCATTTACTTCAATTTCACCTTCTATGTTCATAATGTAAAAGCCGTTTCCTTCTTTTTTAAGAGATAGTTTTTTAGAAAAATCTTTATCAAAATCACTCAAATAAAACCACGCATCTTGATGAATCCAAACACCATCATCATCGGCATTAGGAGATAAAATTTGAGCAAAATCATTTTTTTGTAATGATTGATTTAATGTGATTTGTTGGTAACGTGGCTCTACATTTCTGTATTTTGGAAATAACCAAATTTGAAATAATTTAGTGTGTTGGTCAGCATTCGGATTGAACTCACTGTGCTGAATTCCGGTTCCTGCACTCATAACTTGAACATCTCCAGTTTTGATTGTTGCAGCATTTCCCATGCTGTCTTTGTGCGCCAAATCACCTTCTAATGGAATAGTTATAATTTCCATATTATCGTGCGGATGAGTTCCAAAACCCATTCCTGCAGCAACAGTGTCGTCGTTTAAAACGCGTAACATTCCGAACTGAACTCTATCAGGATTATACCAACTTGCAAAACTAAAACTATGATAAGCATTCAACCAACCATGATTGGCGTGACCTCTTGAATCTGCTTTGTGTAAAACTGTATTTTTCATTTGTATTTTTCATTTGTTTTTTAATTGTCAAATGCAGCCGAAACAAAAGATGTAATTAAATTTAATGATTTTTGTTTCGGTGTCATAATGTATAAATGT
>CANGUP010000127.1 GCA_947457105.1 Flavobacteriaceae bacterium | reverse complement strand
TTTTAATCAATGATTGCGCCATCGAAGCCTTGGATGCTTTGGCACGAAATTTCTCGATTAATTTCTCGGTCTCTTCAATTTTCTTGGCTTGATTTTTTTGAGTTGCTAGTTGTTTTTCACGAATTTCGTGACGCAATTCTAAATATTCAGAATATGGTTTGTTAAAATCGTATGCTTTTCCTAAAGAAATTTCGATAGTACGATTAGTAACATTATCAAGGAACATTTTATCGTGAGAAACGATTACAACAACTCCTGGAAAATTTCTTAAGAAACCTTCTAACCAAATAATACTTTCAATATCCAAGTGATTGGTTGGCTCATCGAGAAGTAAAATATCATTGGACTGTAATAGTAGCTTTGCAAGTTCAATACGCATTCTCCAACCTCCAGAAAAAGTATCGGTTTGGTCATTAAATACTTCTCTTTTGAATCCTAATCCTAATAGGATTTTTTCAGTATCTCCAACATAATTATAACCACCAAGTAATTCAAAACGATGCGTATAATCTGATAAATCTTCGATTATTTGACCGTACTCTTCACTTTCATAATCGGTTCTTGTAACTAGAAGATGATTGATTTCCTCAAGCTTTTTTTCAACATGTTTTATGTCAGTAAATGCTTCGTAGGCTTCTTCAAGAACTGTTCTACCATGTTCAAAATCGATATCTTGACGAAGGAACCCCATTTTAATTTCTTTTTCAGTAGCTATTTGACCTGAATCAGGTTTGAAATCACCAGCTAAAATCTTGAGCATTGTAGATTTTCCAGCTCCATTTTTGCCAACAAGTCCTACTCTATCGCCTGAACCTAAGCGAAAAGTTACTTCTTCAAAAAGATATGAACCACCAAAAGAAACCGATAAATTGTGAATATTAAGCATATAATTTGTGACAAATGTTACATTAAGAAAAGTACAAAGATGTACCTTTGCTAAAAATTTTTGCAAATGTTAAAAAAAGGAAGCACATTAAATAGTATTTTAACAGGAACTTGTCCAAAATGTCATGAAGAAAGTATGTATGTGGAAAAAAATCCATATAAATTGAATACTTTATACAAAATGCATGAGACTTGTAGTCATTGCAAAACTCAATATGTAATTGAACCTTCGTTTTTTTATGGCGCAATGTACGTAAGTTATGGATTAACAGTTGCTATTGGCGTAGCAATATTTGTGATAACAAAATTAATATTAGGATTATCTGTAAAGGTTTCATTTATCTCTTTGGGAATAGGAATTTTACTTTTAATGCCTGTTACTGCAAGACTAGCTAGAAATATTTACATCAATATGTTTATTCATTTTGACAAAAACTGGAGACAAAATTCTTAATTCTCAAGATATCAATATTTTTATCAAGAGGAATTTGATTTTCAATATGATTATATAAATTTTTAGCCATGGCTGGTGCAAGCATAACACCTCTTGTTCCTAATCCGTTTAAAACATGTAGATTTTTATGAACAGGATGTGTTCCAACCAAAGGTCTTCTATCCTTAACAGTGGGACGAACACCTGCATAATGTTCTATCACTTCGAAATCACATGTAATTAATTCTTTTAGATTGTCTATTAATTCTTTTTTAGCTGCTTCTGTAGGAATATTTGTTTTGTCTTCCCAATTGTAAGTAGCTCCAACCTTATACAAATCATTTCCAATAGGAAGAACGAAAATAGATGATTTCATGATTACATCTAAATTCAAATTAGGCGCTTTAATAAGTAATAATTCGCCTTTAGTTCCGTCTAATGGTAATTTATTAAAAAATGGGTTTAAAAGCATCCCAAATCCTTCTGCGAAGACAATATGTTTAGCTTTTATATTCTGGTAAGAAATAAAATCCTTTTCAATAACTAAACCTATATAATCAAAAGTATCCTCTAAGTAGGCATTTTGGTTAATAAGAAACTGTTTGTATGAATCAACTAATAAATTTGTGTCGACATAACCCGAATACAGCACTTCGCCAAAATTAAAAGGTGAAGGAATTGCATCCCATTTCTTGGTGATTAAATTAGTTGAAAGAAACTTTGAAAGATTGGGTTTATCTGAAGCTGTAAACCAATTGTTTTGTTCTTCTACAGAATAAAATTTACGTAAAAGCGGTAGTTTATAATCCAACTTAATCTGTAGCTTATTTTCAAGATTTGCGTAAAAGTTGTATAACAATTCTAGTTGTTCTGAAGCTTGCCAAACCTCACTAAAACGTTTTAAAATAACTGGATTATATAATCCTCCAGCAATTCTTGATGAGTTTTGAGATTGATTGTTTACAACCAAAATAGTTTTATTATTTTGAAGTGCAATTTCAGAAAAAGCAATACCTGCAAGACCAGAACCAACAATAATATAATCTAACATAAAAAGTTACTTAAAGATTGTAAAGATAAATAATGGACATAAAAAAACTCTTATCTTTCGATAAGAGTTTTATATTATTTGAAAACTAATATTAGTAGTTCCACATATCTTGTTCAAAATTACGAATCTTCTCTTTTACTCTTTCTGATTCTAATAATTGCATTTGTGCATTATCTTTCATGTAATCTTGAATAGTTCTGTCACCATAAACATTTTCTTCTTTGTAAATGAGACCACTAAAACGTCTAGAATTTAACAAATGGTCAAACGTTAAAGGCATTGCAGAGTTTTTATCATTGAATGCTTTAGCTTCATGTAATACATCTCTTATTGATGGGAAATAAACCCAAAACAAATCAATTGTATCTGTATTACCTTTAGCCTTATCTCTTGCTTCAATTGCAATAGGACAAATTGCTAACAATCTATACTTTAATTCACTTTGACGCTTATCAAAATACCAAAAACCTTTAATTCTATATCCTGAAACATCTTTTGCACTTAAAACAGTTTCATTTATAAATTCCGCTGATAAAACTTTTGCTCCAGATTTGTAATCATCATAATAGTTATTAAATTCGTCAATACCAGCTTGAGTAGTATCTCTATATTTAAAAACAGATTCGATATCTTTCAAAGATTTTTTTGCATTAAAATAGTCATCACCATAAACCTCTGTGATTTTACCTGATTTAATACCATTCAAAAGAACTTGAAAAAGTGATCTTCTTTCTTTACCAACAAAAGCAGTATCAATAGGATAGTACAAAGGAAAATTGATTCTTTCATCAACATCAATTAACTCCCAAGTAGTCTTACCCATCAAAACATCTCTGTCGTGAACATATCCATAAGGCAGAGGTTTGTCATTATCAGACTCAAGTTGAGCAGCTGTTTTTTTACCTATCTCATCTGGTGTTTTAGCATTCAATAAATTAGATTGAGCAGAAGCAACATAAGTTCCTGCAACACTAAAAACAACTAACAAAAAGTTTTTCAATTTCATAATTTTTATTCTAAGTTATCTAAGTAGGTTTATAACGACAAACTTAAATTTTTATTGTATTTCGTATATAGCTGGTGCTGCAGTTTTCATAGCAACACTTACACCACTAACTCTTGTTTTTATATCAGATACTGTGATTTGATCACCAGCCTTAGCTCTTGCTAATGCAGCTTTACATCTTCCGTCAACTTTGTTTCCATTAACAACAATAGAAGCTTGACCTGGAACTTTAAATGCAAATTGAGTAACTTCAAAATTTAAATCATAAACAAAATCTGGTAACATTGCTCCAATAGTAGAAGCCTCTAAACGAGATTTAGCACCTTTTTGATAACCTGGAGTACCTCCGATTGAACCAGCTGGGGCAGGAATGTTTTTAATTCTGAAAACTTTCTTATCAGAAACCACTTTGCCATCAGTCATTTTTCCTGAAGCTGTAACAGTAACTTCCGTTCCAGCACCTGGAGTTAAATTATATTTACCTTTTCCTCCTGCAGAAGAAACACCAGGACCAGAAGCAGTAACATTATTATCCCCAATACCTGCAAATGAAATTGTAAGTGGGTTTGGTAAACCTCTGTAAACAACATTCATTTTATCAGCAGAAATGTTAGCTGAATTTGGACGTGGTACAACTACATATTTACCTGTAAATTTAAGTGGAATAGTTTTACCTTCTTCAACAAAAGTAAATTGACCACTAAGATTTTGCTCTCCTACTGCACCAGCTGTAGTTGAGATAATAGCTTGTCCGTTTACAAGTTTTCCAGGACCTTGGAAAGAAGTTGGTTTTGTATTTTCGTCATAACGACCTAAAACAACTTTACCAGTAACTGGCTCACCTTGGAAATATACATTCTTGTCAAGTGCAACAATAGCTTGATAATTACTATAAGATGCTGCTTGTACCGCAGCTTTTCCTAAAGCAGCACTAATAACATCAGATTCAGCTTTTTTCGCATCATTTTGCCAAGCAGTAAGTTTAGCTAAAGAAGCAATTGCTGGAAAACCTTTAAAGTGATAATCCAAATATTTAATTTTCACACCTTCTTTATTCGTAACTGGAGAAATATCAAATTTACCTGTAATCTCTTTTAAAATTGCGGCATATTTTTTTTCTCCTCCTAAAGCGCTATTAATTTCTGATTTAAATGTCTCAATTGCAGTTATAACTTCATTACCTCTTTTAGTATATCCATCGCCTGTAAACCAACTGTGATCTAAGTTATCAGCTTTATCCATTGCCTCATAAGGTAATTTCCCTCCTTCTGACTCAACACCTTTAAGAACTTCAGCTTTTAAAGTACCAACAAAATCATAGAATTTTTTTGTAGCAGCTTCAACTTTGTGAGCAGTTACTGCAGCAACAGCAAACTGACCTTTGGCTTCAGTAGCTTTAGTATCAAGAGCAAGCATCATTTGCTCATTAGTTTGTGTAGCAGATGCATTAGCTGCATCAAATTTTTCGTTCATCAAACCGAATGCCGAAAGGACTTCTTTTGACATATTCATTGCCAACATCGCGATGAAAACCAGATACATCAGGTTAATCATCTTCTGTCTAGGGGTTAATTTTCCTCCTGCCATTTTTTCTAATTAGTTTTAATTGTTAATTTAATAAAATATAGTTAAAAACTAATTATCCTTTATTGCTCATTGCAGATAACATTCCACCATATACATTATTCAATGTAGATAAGTTAGAAGTTAATGATTGCATTTGATCTTTTAATTTTAAGTTGTTTTCAGCAACTTCATTATTGATTTGTGCATTTCTTTCAGCGCTTTGTAATTGAGCTTGGTATAAACCATTTAAAGCTTCCATTTGAGAGGCAGCTTTACCCATTTCTTCTGCATATTTCTTTTGACCAGCCATAGCGTCTACAGTTGGAGAAATTGATTTTGCAGCACCTTCAAAGTTTTTAATGCTATTTCCTAAGCTAGCCATCAATTCACCATCGATTTTAGCTTCTTTCAACATATTATCTAATTTTTGAGAAAGTAAACCTTGTGCTTCTTTTGGATCTTCTTTTTTAGCTGATTTTGGTTGTGCTTGTCCACCTGCTAATTCAGGATAAACTAAAGACCAATCTAATTCTGCTGGTGGAGTTTCAAATGCAGATAAAGCAAAAATTAATGCTTCTGTTAATAATCCAATTGTTAACATCACAGTACCTGTTAAAGGTCCTAATTCAAAGTGAGCGATTTTAAATAATGCTCCAACGATTACAACTGCTGCACCCATACCATAGGCGAAATTCATAACTTTAGGTGATAATAATCCCATAATAATAATTTAGTTAGTTAAGTTTAATATAATTAATTTAGTTAAAATACAATTTATCTTTTAATCTTACCGTTTCCGGTTGTTTGAGTTCCCATGTAATCTTGAACTGTTCTGAAACCAATATAGCTTCTTGCAGTATCTTGATATTCGAAATCTCTTGTTCCTACTTGTAGGAAGTAAGCAACATCTTTCCAAGAACCTCCTCTAACAACTTTACGTTTATTTGAAGTATCAGGAACATTTGGATTCATTGTTGAAACATACTCGTAGGCTGATGCATCATAAGAAGAATCTGTCCACTCTGATACGTTTCCTGACATATTGTAAAGATTGTATCCATTTGGCTCATAAGATTTAGCTTCTACAGTATATAATGACTGGTCTGCTGCGTAATCTCCACGATTAGGTTTGAAGTTAGCCATGAAACATCCTCTGTCATTTTTAGTATAAGGACCTCCCCAAGGATAATTACCTGATTCAAGACCACCACGAGCAGCATATTCCCATTCTGCTTCTGTTGGTAAACGGAATGAGTTAATCAAATCTCTTCCTTTTTTCTTTTTAACGTAAATATTTTTGTTCAACGTTCTCCATGCACAAAATGCTTTTGCTTGTTTCCAGTTGACTCCAACTACCGGATAATCTCCATAAGCTTGGTGCCAAAAATAATCGTTGTGCATTGGCTCATTATATGAGTAAGAGAAATCTTTAATCCAAGTTGTTGTATCAGGATAAACTTTAGTGTTTTCAGTTTTGATAAATTTACTTCTTTTTCCAACTTTAGCTTTAGCTGCTGCTTGGATATCCATCCATGAATAGTGAAATTTTAATTTATCTACATCAATTGTTCTTAAACCATTGAATGATTCAGCAACTGGCAAATACATTGTATCCATTACCTCAACATAATATTCGTCTGGATATTTTTTTGTATCAGTAATTAATTTTGTCTTTTTATTTAATCTTCTTCCTGCATAAGGATCATCAGTAGTTCCTACACTATAATAATTTTCATACATATACTTATCGTATGGAGTCATTTTAGCTGGATCTTGATCTGCAAAAGCGAAATCACCAATGCTACCTGCATTTTTTCCACCTTTACCTGAACCTGGTTTTTGACCAACTTCATCAGCAAGAATAGCTAGACGCACTCTAATAATAGAGTCCTTAACCCATTCAACGAATTGACGGTACTCGCTATTAGTAATCTCTGTTTCATCCATGTAGAATGATCTAACAGTTACTGTTTTAGTTGGAGCATCTTGAACATTAGCTAAATCATCATCTGATTTACCCATAATAAAAGCACCACCAGGAACTAAAGTCATGCCGTATGGTTTTTCTGGATGCCATTTTTTTCCTTTTACTCCTACTAATTCTCCTTTGTCGTTAGACTTACCACAGCTAACTAGTAGTGTTAAAACAGATGCAAATGCAATGAACTTCTTCATATTAATTTGGGTTAATTATGTATTCTTATTTTAAGGGCGTAAACCTATCTATTATTTTTGAAAAAAACAATTATTTATATCTTAAAATTTTATTTTCTTGACCAAAAATACAAATATACATTTATTGTCAAAATAAAATAATCGATAAAATGCAAATAATTGCGCTTATTAACGCTTTTAAATTATTTTCATATATTTTTTCTTATAAATTTTATGTTTATAAGATTTTATAAAGTTTTTAATTACAAAAGCTCTTATAAAATGCTCTTACGTTGTGCTTTCCACCAACGCTCAGGAAACTCTTGGTTACAAGCTGCCAAATAATCTTCGTGAGAACATGGTAATAACGTATTCTTTTTTAATTTATTGTGAGTATTTGCAAAAAATGGTATTTCAATCCACCAACGCTCTGTTTTATCACTTTTAAAAAACACAATATCTTCATCTTCAAATGGTACTGTATATTTTATGTAATTTTCTTTACTTCCAAATGGATACTCATTAGAACGATAATTTATACCTTCAATAAAATACCAAATTATTTGAGCAATTAAAACTGATTCTTGCTTAGTATCATTGTGATTAAAAATCCCTAAACACGTAACTTTATCACTTATTCCAGCGTATCTAGACAAAGAACATATTTCTTTTCCGTTAAAGCCATTTGGTTGAAAATTAGTAAAATTCCCTGAATCAGATGATTTTACAGAAGTTAAATCAAAACTTACTAAATCGGCATCCCGAAAAACTGGTTCTGCAATTGAAATATTATTACAAACTTCTCCTAAACGATAAGCATCAAAGAATAATTTCTCCATCAAATCTATTTCTTCTTGCGAGTTGTAATAGGTTTGATAGCCAATATTACTATAGTTGAAAAGATTATTTGGCTCTTCAATAATTATTTTAGACAAATAAGACTCTGAGCTGATTAAAGTTTCTTGTTTACCTAAATCGAATTTATTATCAATGGAAACCAAATTAACCATTTGCTCTAAATCGTCATATCCACGATACATAGCATAGGTTAAATCTTGTGAACCGCCAATAACAATAGGAATCACTTTAT
>CANGUP010000126.1 GCA_947457105.1 Flavobacteriaceae bacterium | reverse complement strand
TAGTTTTTAGAATCGTAAAATTCTTGTTGATTGCTTCATTATTGTTGTTACATCAGCTTGGTTTTGGGCAATTTACAATTCCGCCTAAACCAGATTTTCAAACTTCTGTCTATGATTATGCAAAACTTTTAAATGCTAACGAAAAAGCAGCTTTAGAAGACAAATTAGTTAAATATTCAGATTCTACTACTACCCAAATTGTTGTTATTACAATTGAAGATTTGAAAGGTGAAGCTGTTGGAGTATTAGCAACTAATTGGGCTCATAAATGGGGAATCGGTCAAGCTGACAAAGATAATGGTGTCATTATTTTAGTTGCTAAAAATGACAGAAAAATGAGTATTAGGCCTGGATATGGTGTTGAAGATCGATTAGTAGCAGGAATTTGTGGTGAAATTAATAGAAATGTTATAACACCTGAATTTAAAGCAGGTAGCTATTATAACGGATTAGACAAAGGTGCTGATGCTATTTTTAAAGTTTTAACAGGGAAATATAAAGGAACTCGCATTGAAGATTCTAATGATAATAGTATTTTTCCAATACTTCTTTTCATACTTATTTTCGTTGTAATAATGATTTTAGCCTCCAAAAATAAAGGCGGTGGAAGTTCAGGAAATTCATCTGGAGGACCAAGTTTACTAGATATTATCATATTAAGCAATATGGGAAGGAGTTCTGGTGGCGGAAGTTTTGGTGGCGGATTTGGAGGATCATCTGGCGGAGGCGGTGGTTTCGGTGGTGGTTTCGGCGGTGGAGGTTTCTCTGGAGGAGGTGCTGATGGTAGTTGGTAACCAAGAATTTAAAAAAATCATTTTAAATAATAAAGGCTTTCTAAGTTTAGAAAGCCTTTATTATTTTTTTAAAACCACATCATTCCACCTGATTTCTTTTCTTTTCCAGCGAATTTTTCTAGCTTGTAGGTTAATGAAAACATTACGTAACGTCTTAGCACAACGTTTTCTTCATCTCTAATTGACGTTGCTGTGATGTTTCTCGTAGCGTTTTGATTTTGATTCAACATATCATATACTTTTACTTTTGCCATCAATTTCTTTTGATAAAAACTATAAGACAAACTGGTATTCCATAAGTAGAAATCTTTCTTGAATCCGCTTGCTATGTTTGAGTTGTAAGTGTATCCAAAGTCGTTTCCGAAAGTCCAATTTTTTGGCCAAAAGCTTGTAACTTGTAAATTCAATCGGTGTATGAAATTGGATGCCGATTCAATCACATAATTTGAAAAATTAGTTTTGTTATAAGTATAAGTATACGATGGATTAATCGTTAACAGTTCACCATATTCATATGTAAAATTAACTCTTGGATTGAATGTAAATGTTTTTGCACTAAACAATTCTCCATCGGTAAATCCTTTAGACAAACCAAAATTGTTATTTGCTCTAAGCTCAAATCTATATTTGTGTCCGTTTTTTTTGATGGATTTATTCCAATATAACCCAAACCAAGAATTGTAAGTTCCAGATACATTTTCGTAAGAAGTAGTTCGCTTTCTATTAGCATCAAATGTTGTTGAAGTTACAATTTGATTCTCGTAAAAATTTCCTCCTGTATAAACTCCATATCCAGAACGTGTTGCGTAATCGAAATCTCTGTAAGAAAAATAAATACCATGATTTTGATTCAAATCCAAATTTGGATTACCAATTATAGTATTCAATGGATTGGCTAAATCTTCTACTGGCAAAATTTGTCTTGCAGTTGGAAGCGTATATGAATAATTATAGTTAATCCATAAGTTTTTACTTTTGGAAAAACGATAACTAGCATAAGTGTTTATATAGGGTAAAACAAATTCTTTTTCTAAACTGGTTTTCACATTTAAATATTCTGAATCATTATCAAAATTTATTAATGTTGTTCCAACATTCAAATTGAAATTCATTTTTTTGCTATTGTAGGCTAAGCCTGTGTTTGGGGTAATTGTTCGTTCTAACGAATTGAAAACATTAGATAACTCATCATTTGCAATAGAATAAGTTTCATTTGTTGCATCAAAATCAAAAGAATTTCTTCTATCTCTATTTCTATCCACTTTATATTCAACTCCAAATTTTACCTGAAGTGAATCTGTTATTGGTTGATAAAACTCTAGTTCCGCCCTATAATTGGAGCTTATGTTTTTAGAATTATTGGTCTGATTCCTTACATCATCAGGATCGGCTCCTTGATAAAAAATTGTTGTTGACCTTACAATTTCATCTTCTTTTGTGTTAGAATTTTCGTTATCAAAAACAAAACTTAGACTTTTACCTTTTCTTTTAAATGATTTGGTAAAAGATAAAGTATTATTGAAGGAGTCATTATTATTTTCATAGAAATTATTTGAACTACTTTCGTTTAAAAGAGCATTAGTCTCATCAAAAGAAGATTGAGAAGCAACATTTAAATTTTTATTATTCGACTTCGTGAAATTTGGTTCTAATGATATTGTTGTTAATGAATCTATTTTAAATTCAAATAATGATGTAACATTATGAACATATCTGTCTTCGTTTGTATTAGAATTTGAGTTTGTTGAGAAATTTCCTGAGGGAAGAAAGTTTGTCAAACTTGTTCTGTTGGTATTTTTAGAATTTGCTCCAGAATAAAAATAACTTAACGAAGTTTCTGCATCTTTAAACCATTCATCAGAATAATTCAATCCAACTAAATTAGACTGCGTAATCCCTTTATTTCCGCCAAAACTTCTTCCGTTTATTCCAAACGAACCGTTATCACCAATCCATACACTTCTGCTTCTTCCGCCACCCATATTATCAAAAACTTCATCCATTGAGAAACCAGTTGCATTGATATTATTGGATGATGCTAAGACACTAATCTTTCGTTTATTTTTAAAATAATTTACTAAAGTACTAGATTCATATCGCTTATCAGAACCGCGTCCGCCCATGAACTTGCCAAAAAATCCTTTGTTTTTATTTTCGTCAATGGTTAGATTTATGCTGGCTGTATTAGCACTTGCTGCAGCACCTGTTTGCTCTTCTTTTTTAGTTTTAGTGTCAGAAACCTGAACTTTATTGATAATATCTGAAGGCAAATTTTGAAGTGCAATTTTTCCATCTTTATCAAAAAATGGTTTTCCGTTGACTAGGATTTGATTTACTTCTTTTCCGTTTACCGTTATTTTTCCATCAGCGTCAATTTCTACACCTGGTAATTGCTTCAATAAAGTTTCAACATTAGCATCTGGACGCACCTTAAATGAAGATGCATTAAACTCTAAAGTATCTTTTTTAATTCTTATTGGAGGAGTTTCTTTCTTGATGATGACTTCATCTAGATTGTTTATAGCAACCTTTAATGCTAAAGTTCCAAAATCTTTGTCGGCAGACACATTCTCTAAAGGTATTTTATATTCCTCATAAGTTACAAAAGACACTTTTAGAAAAACAGGTTTGTCAATTTTCTTTAATTTAAAATCAAATTTTCCAAATTTATCTGTAATCGTATAGTCAATAACTGTAGAATCTTTGGCTGACGAAAGGTAAACTGTTGCAGATTCAATAGGTAATTTGGTTACTTCATCAATTACTTTTCCTTTTAAATTAAAGGTGTTTTGACCGTAAGTAAAGGAGCAAAATACAATTGCAAGAATGGTGTAGAACGTTTTAGGCATAAAATTTATTGGTTAGTTTTTCTAAATAACTTCGAAATAAAGACTTTAGTATTTAAAGAAATAATTTCTTACAAAACTTTAACATAAGTAAATAAAAAAACGTCCAATTTCTTGGACGTTTTTGATTGTTATTTCTTTTTTGCTGTCTTTTTCACAACTTTCTTTTTTGTAATTACAGGAGCTTTAGTTTCTTGTATTACAGGGTCTGCTTCTCATTTCAACAATTTCATAGACTCTAAAGCATAATTATTTGTTGGATCTATAACTAAGGTTTTACCAAAAAACTCTTTTGCTTTTACTTTATCAGTATTAGCATAGAATGCTGCAATACTGTTATAAGATTCTGTTAATTTTGGTTTTAATCTATTTAACTCATCTTGATAAATCGAATAATTAAAATCTTTAATTGTATTTTTATATAAATCTTGTATATAATTATTATTTGATAAATCAACATTTGCTTTCTCTAAATCTTTCTTTAATTTTTCAAATGCATAAGTTAAATATTTTTCATAGTTAGCTGCCATTACATCGTCTTTTTCCAATGAACTGTTAATTCTTGCTTTGTATAAATAAGCCTCTTGATAAGTTGGTGATGCTGTAATCACATTATCCATAGCTTTATCAGCTTTTTCTAAACTTACTACATCAATAGTTTTGGCATCTTTACCTCTATTAATTGTGAAAACAGAAAGACCATAATAAACATTATCTTCAAGATAATTTTTAGAAGTTGGGTTAGAAATTGCTGCTTCAAAAATAGCTGAAGAAACATCATACAACTTTTGTCCAAAATATTTCTTACCAATTTCATTCAAACCATTTGCTAAAACTGGCTCCATATTAAGTGCTTTCTGAATCTCAGCTGCACCATTTTTTAATAATGTAGCATCAACCGTTTTCCCATCAGCAGCAATTGATTTTTTTACAAGAGCTAAACCTAAGTAATAGTAATCGCCAGGAATCACTTTGGTCCCTTTAGCAATAAATTCATTAAGTGCTGTAATAGCTGCATCCGTGTTTCCATTTTCATAAGCAGAATAACCTAAATAACGTAAAATTCTTGGATTAACTTTATCTAGTTTTTTCATTTCATTTGCTTCTGCTTCTAGAGCTACATAATCTCTTGCTAAGATTAAGAAGTCTGCATGACGCATACGAGATGTTAATGAATAATCTGTTAATTTCATGTACTCATTATAGCTATCTAATGCTTTTTTAATATTTTCTGTATAGGTGGAAGGTTTATTGTTAGCCCACAAATAGTAAGTTTCCGCTAATTCTCTGTAAACAGGACCATAACTTTTGTTGATTGCAATAACTTCATCATACGCTTTAATTGATTCGCCATAAGCTTTAGCACCTTTCAACAAAACACCTAACTGCATTTTAGCTCTTATTAAAGAACTATCTGATTGGTAAGCATTTCTGTAGGCAGCATAAGCTTCGTTTTGATTTTTCTCACCATAATAAGCATCACCTAACGCTAATTGAATATAAGCATTAGTTGGATTTGCTACTTTAGCTTTTTCCAAAACAGCAATAGCGCTTTTATAGTCAGGCTTATCAGCATTCATATAAGCTTTTGCAATATAGATGTACTCTTCAACATCTTTCTTTTTTAGGTCTTTAGTTACTAAATCAAATTTAGATTTTGCAGCGGCAACATTACCATTATTCAATTCTAATTGACCTAAACCAATATTATTGATTTTTCCTTCTTCAGCTGATAAACCTCTGTCAAAAGAAATTCTTGCAGAATCCTCAATGTTTTGAGTTAGGTATATATTCCCTAAAAGAAATGATGCTCTACCATTACTTTTGGTTTGTATAATACTCTTTAATAATGACTTAGCTTTTTCATACTGTTCAGCATCAATCGCTTTTCTAGCTTGATCTAAGTCTTGTGCTTGGCTCACTGCGGCTGAAGCTAACAAAGCAATACTGAAAATTTTAAATTTGCTCATCTTATTTGTAATTTATTTCTTGTTTTCTATTTGATTTCTAATTCTAATATTTCGGCTTGGTTCTCTCATTGGAGCAAGCCCAGACTGGGTAATAATTCTTTGTCCAATTTCTCCCGTAATAAATGAGGCAAAACCCATTCCTAATCCATTATAGCCTTGACAATTGATAATATACAAAACACGTGCCAAAGGATATGCTCTACTTCCTATGTTTTCTTGTGATGGGTAAACATACTTATTATCAGCAGTTTTCACACTTAAAATTTTTACACTATTTACATATTTTTGCATTGCTGCTTTTGGTTGTGTCAACCAATTTATTCCAACTACACCAATCATTCCATCATTTTCTGAAACGTGTTTAATTACATCATCATTTGTTTTGAAAGAAAAAACACCTTCACTTGGTAGTGATTCTATCTTTGCTAATCTACATAAATAGCTAACTGTACTTGAGTTAGGGTTATCAAAAACCAATCCTTTTATGTTATTTTTAGTGCCTTTTAAGTAATCGATTACTTCTTTTAAATCGATTAAAGTATCGTTTGATTTTGTATTTTTAATAAAAGTAATTGCATCGATTGCAAATGGTGTTGACCTTGGAGTGATTCTATTATTTTTAAAAAAAGTTACTTCTTCATTGTTAAAATCACGAGAAAGAACAATAATACCCGATTTTTTGTTCGTTAAATCATTTAAACTTTCCTTTTCCGATTTTGGTAACAAGGTTAATTTTGCATTATAATCTGTTTGAAAAATAATGGCTTGATCTTCGACTATTGGCATCAACGTTTCGTCAACTAAAATCGAAGTTTGCCCTTCGATAATCGAATCAGAATTTGAACTATTACTATCTTTTTTTTCACAAGATAAAATAAATCCCACTATAAAAATTGGCAGTATAGCCAGTAAATGAAAATTTTTATTCTTCATCATTATTAGTATTAAAATATCTATAGAATCTGAAAAAACCGTAAGCCATTAATACTATTCCTAGAGCTATTCTATATCGCGGTTGCAATAGTATTGGAAAACTAGGCCAAAAAATTAGTACAATACCAAATGTTAAATAAATCAAAAAAAACAAAAATCCTATAAATAGAAGAAATCGCTCGTTAAGCGATTTCTTCTTATAGTTTGAAATTAATTTCTTAATCATTACTATTCTTCTTGAGGAGCTGAAAGCGTAATAGGCAATTGGTAAGAACATCTCACTTTTTTACCATTTTGCTCAGCTGGAGTCCATCTTGGAGATTTTCTCAATACTCTTTCTGCTTCTTTTCCAGTTCCGTAACCGATATCTCTTAAAATTTTGATATCTGTTAACGAACCATCTTTTTCAACAACGAATTGAATAAAAACTTTTCCACCTGGACTTTCAGAAGGAACATTATAGTTGTTTTCAATGAATTTATAAAACTTAGCCATACCACCTGGAAATTCAGGTTTTACCTCAACACCAGCTGAATTATAAAGACCTTCGTCTTCTTCAACTACTGCAGGTCCTTTTGGTCCATCACCTGGTGGTTCTAGAGATAAACCAGCATTTGGATCGCCATCAATGTTTTCTTTCCCAATTTTTGTTTCTTTCAACTCCTCAACTTTGGGCGGTTCTTCTGTAACCTCATTAGTTTTAGCAACAACTGGTTTTACAAACTTAACCACGTCTTGTTTTGGAGGTGGCGGTGGAGGTGGTGGAAGATTTTCCTTCGGTTTTTCCTCTTTTGGAGGTAACTTTATACTAGTAATTTTATCGTTTAAAGCTTGATCATCATCTAATGAATCTGGTAACATGTCAATGATTACTGGTGCCGCAATTGCTAATGAAAAAATAACAGCTCCAATTATGAAAGCTCGAACATTAGTGCTTGTATTTTTCTTACGTAATTCATAAGCACCGTAACTTTTGTTACGACCTTCAAAAACGATATCAATCCATTTATTGTTTAATAAATCTAATTTCATTTTTATCTAGTTTACAGCACTATTCAGCACTTTTGTTAAGTTCTTCAGCTAATTTATTTTCCTCAGGAGAAAAATCATTAACAATCGCATTTGTAGGCACTTTACATATTGCCATTTCATCTAAAATATCTACTAAATTTTTGTATGTAGATTTTTTAGTTGGTTTAATAATTACAATTAAACCTTTGTCTTTATCACCAGTAACTTGAGGTACAGATGCTACTCTTGAAAGTAATTCTTTACGAATTCCTTCTTTACCATAACCCGTAGTTTGCGGTTTACCATTTGGTTCTGGAGCTTCAAGAAGCCCGTGAAACCATTTGATTTGATCATTTGCACCAAGAATTACAGTCAATGTTCTTCTTTGGTCTGTCTTCATTTCAATTTTTTTATTTGGATCATCTTCTTTGTCTGGTAAGCCCAAATCCATAGATTTTGGTTTAGATAACGATGTAGTTAACATAAAGAACGTGATTAATAAGAATGCTAAATCTACCATTGCTGTTAAGTCAACTTTAGAATTTTGCTTTTTACTTCTTACCTTACCTCCGCCTTTTTTACCACCACCGTCGCCGGTATTTAATTCTGCCATTTTGCTAAATAATTAAATATTAAAAATCTTTACCTCTT
>CANGUP010000125.1 GCA_947457105.1 Flavobacteriaceae bacterium | reverse complement strand
TGCAAGCAAGAGCTATAGCATCAGATGTTCAATTAGAAGTAGTTAATGTATTTGAAGCATTAGCTTATCCAAACCCATTTGCAGAAAACTTCAAATTGGATGTAAAAACGAATAGCGAAGCAAGTATTCAAGTTAGAGTTTACGACATGATAGGAAAGTTAGTAGAAGACAAAATGATAATTGCTTCTGATATTCAAAACTTTGAATTAGGAAACCAATATCCATCTGGAGTTTACAATGTAATTGTATCTCAAGAGTCAAACACTAAAACTCTTCGTGTTATTAAAAGATAATTTAAATTAAACTTAATATTAAAAATACCTCTCTTCTTTTGAGAGGTATTTTTTAATATTTTTTTCAAGCATTTTAAGAAGAAATTATGAAAAATTTCAAAACAATTCGAATCATAATAGTACTTCTATTTACCTTAGTAAGTCAAGCTCAAGTAGGAATTAATACATCAAATCCTCAAGCAGCATTAGACATTACATCATCTACAGATGGCTTTTTAATCCCTAGAGTAGCTTTAACAATTACCACAAGTGCATTGCCACTAACATCACCAACAATATCTGAATTAGTATACAATTCTGCGACTGTTGCTGATGTTACCCCTGGTTATTATTATTGGAATGGAACAATTTGGGTTAGACTAGCAACTGGAGTATCAAATAATTGGACTACAATAGGAAATACAGGAATAATTGATGGAACGAATTTTATTGGTACAGCAGCTGCAACAAATGTTGATGTAGCCTTTAGAAGAAATAACTTAGCTGCTGGAAAAATAGGAGCAACAAGTACTTCATTCGGTGTAGGTGCTTTGAATTTTGGAGCGACTACTAATAGTTCGGCTTTTGGAACAAATGCATTAACTCTAAATACTGGATCAAATAATGTAGCTGTTGGAAATGGTTCGTTAGCCTCAAACACCTCATCTGCAAATAACACTGCTATAGGTTTTAATTCACTACTTGTTAATACAGCTACTGAAAATACTAGTATAGGATCTAGAACTATGGTCGCCAATTCAACTGGTAATCAAAATGTTGCAATTGGTGTTAATTCGCTTTCGTCAAGTACCGACGGTTCACAAAATACTTCAATTGGTTTTCAATCACTATTATCAAATTCTTCAAGTGTAAGAAATACATCAATTGGTTACAGATCGATGGCTACTCTCAATGGAAATGCTTGGGTTGATAATGTAGCAATCGGTTGGGGTGCTATGGCTGATGCAGTTTCAGGTACAAGAGGAACTTTTATAGGAGTACAAGCTGGTAGAAATAATACAGGAAGTCACTCTGTAGCTATAGGAAGACAAGCACTTGGTAGTAATAATGGTGGTCCAAGTTCAGGTATTGATAATGTTGCTATAGGACACCAGAGTTTATCATTCAATACATCTGGACAACAAAATACGGTAATTGGTGCGGAATCTATGCCATTTTTAACAACTGGTAACTTTAACACAGGGATAGGTTATAGAACTGGTTATCAAATTAGCACTGGAGGTCAAAATACATTTCTTGGACATCAGGCAGGTAATAATATAAACACAGGTACTGGTAATGTGTTTATAGGTAATTCTGCAGGAAATGCCGAGTCCGGATCGAGTAGCAATAGATTATATATTTCGAATTCTGCATCTAATGCCACAACTTCATTGATTTATGGGGAATTCAGCCCTACGAGAATTCTGAGAACAAATAGTACTTTTCAAATAGGTGATCCTTCAACAACTGGATTTGTTTTTCCAACAGCTAGAGGCACAAATGGTCAAATTTTGCAAACTAATGCTGCTGGAATTCTATCTTGGGTTGCTCCATCAACCCTAAGTATTACCGAAACAGACCCACAAGTTTCTTCTGTTACCAACAATAGAATTCCAAAATGGAATAGTACAACACTTGTAGATGGAATTGTTACCGATAATGGAACTACTGTAACTATTGCAGGAACAACGTCAACAAATAATTTTCAAATGACTGCAGGTGCAACTGCCAACTATTTTTTACAAAGTGATGCTACAGGTAATGCAAGTTGGGCGCCTATACCTATTAATACAGTAAAACCATATACTACTACTGGAGTAGCAACTGGTATCTATACCATTTCATTATCTGAATATACAGTTAGAGTTTTTAATGCTGTGTCTGAAGTAAGATTACCTAATGCTACTGTCAACACAGGCAAAATTTACATAATTATAGGAAGTAATACAATAAGTTCAAAAATACTGTCAACAAGTGGTGGTAACATTTATGATGATGTTACAAATACTTTTATAAACACAATAAACTCAAATGAGAGATATACAGTTCAAAGTGATGGAAGCGATTGGATTGTAATAGGTAGATAAAAAAATAAGAGCCATGCTAAAACGTGTAGCCATCGCTCTTATCAACCTAACCAATAAACAAACAATCTTTTATTCTTTTATATATTTTTCAAATTCTTTTGTTTGAACCCTTGCTTTTAAATCATGCAACAAGTTGTACAAACCAAAAAACGTTCTGTTTATGTATAAAAAGTGTTTGGAACCTCTATTTCCATTCATTTTTCTTAATTGAGTGTCTTTAGCGAACTCCTCTCCCATTGTTGCAATTTGACCAAAGAAATCATCGTCAGAAAAATCGAAGAAATCTCCGTGAAATGGTTTGGTAAACAAACTCAACAAATCGTGAAATAACTTTGTAAAATATTTTATTTCTTCTTTAGAATCATCTAATCTTAATATTTCTAATTCATACAATTTTTCATTGAATAATTTAGGATTATCAATTACTGCTGGATTTGCTAATTCAAAATAAGGAACATAAAATTCCAAAGGGACATGTTTGATACAACCAAAATCAATAGCTACTAATTTATCGTCTTTATCAATCAAGAAGTTCCCTGGATGCGGATCAGCATGTACTTGTTTTAAATGATGCATTTGATACATATAAAAATCCCAAAGCGCCTGACCTATTTTATCACCTTTAACTTTATCTGTATTGTGAGCTGCAAATTCTGACAAATGTTCACCATCGATCCATTCCATTGTTAAAATTTTCTCTGATGACAATTCTGAATAATATTTTGGGAAACGTAAATTTGTAATATGTTTACACCAATCAGATACTTCTATACTTTGCTTTAATTCTAAATTATAATCGGTTTCTTCTAATAATTTATCTTCAACTTCTTTGAAATACTTATCAGAATCTTTGCCTTTTATGTTGAACATTCTAACAGCAAAAGGTTTTACAAGAGCCAAATCCGAACTTATACTATCCGCCACACCTGGATATTGGATTTTCACAGCAAGATTTTTCCCATCTTTGGTTGCTTTGTGTACCTGACCGATACTCGCAGCATTCATAGCATCTGGCGTAAACGTGTCGTATAAGTTCTCTGGATATTGACCTAAATATTTTTTAAATGTTTTTCTAACTAATGGTGCCGACAATGGTGGCACAGAAAATTGTGACAACGAAAATTTATCTACATATTGTTGTGGCATAATGCTTTTGTCCATACTCAACATTTGTGCAACTTTCAAAGCACTTCCTTTTAAATTCTTTAAACCATCATAAATATCTTCCGCATTGCTTTCGTTTAACTTATCTCGGTTTAAAGATGGATTTACTATTTTCTCACCATAATAGGCAACATAGTTTCCTCCTACCTTAAATCCAGTTTTTACTAATTGACTGGCGCGTTCTATCTTTCCTGTTGGAATTTTATCTAATGTTTTCATACTTGAGCTGAATTTATTTAAGTATTAATTCATTTTTTCTTTCCAAAGGAATTTTCCTAAATCGAATAAACTTTCTAATGGTTTTGTATCTAACAAATCAACCACTGTATTTACAGATTTTTCTATTAAAACATCTGTTTTTTCAAACCCAACAGAAGTATCGTCCATCCAAAATTTCAATAAAAATAAGAACTGTATCCATGCTCCTTCCGAAAAAACAGGTTTTGTGATTTTAGAAATTTTATCACTTACCATATTTTCATTTTCATTAATAATAGTTGAGATAAAATCTTTAAAATGGTTTCTAAATTGTTTTAAACTTTTCAAATTCTTCAATCCTTCTTTATTTTCTTTCAATGAAAATAAAACATAACTTCTGTTTAATGTCAAGATTTCAAATAAAGTAAAATACAATGTCAAAAGTTTATTTTTATCTGAATAACTTTCAAATGCTTCATCTTTCTTGATAGAAGCTTCAGCATTCTCAAAAAATTTAATCCAAATTTCCTGCCTCAATCCATCCAACGAACCAAAGAATTTGTAGAACTCTGTTTCTTCCATTTTGTGTTCTTTACAAAATGAGAATACATTTTTAGGTTCAGCATTATTGCTAAGAACATAATCCATGTACATAGAAATAATAGCATCATCAGTTACCAATTTCTTTTTGCTTGTTGTTTTCTTAGAAGTTTCCATTTGAAATAAATTTGATTGTAAAATTACTTATTGTTTAACAATTAACGAAATTATCTAAACAAAAAGTTTTGTTAAATGTTGTTCAAAATATTTGAAAATAAAAAGGCGACCAATAGTAGTTGATCGCCTTTAATGATATTATAAACTCTTAAATTTAGTTTCCTGCTTCCTTTTTAGCATCTTCAACCATTTTTTCATTTGCTGTAATCGCAAACTCAACTCTTCGGTTTTGAGAACGACCTTCTGGAGTATCATTAGTAGCTATAGGGTCTGCTATACCCATACCAACCATTTTAAAACGAGACATATTTAATCCTTTAGACTCTAAATACTTTTCAACAGAAATAGCTCTTTGTTCAGATAGAGTTAAATTATATTCTGGTTTACCAGTAATATCAGTATATCCGTAAATAATGATATCTGTATCAGCATAACTTTGAAAAACTGGAACCAGCTTATCTAAATTTGCTTTTGCAGCAGCTGTCAAGGTAGACTTATTAGTATCGAAGCGTACAGAATTTTCACCTAAAACCAATTTGATTCCTTCTCCTACTCTCTCTACTTGCGCTCCTGGTATAGCCGTTTGAATTTCTCTAGCTTGTTTATCCATTTTGTTACCGATAACACCACCTGCAACGCCACCAATTACTCCACCAAGAACAGCGCCAATAGCACCATTACCACCTTTTCCAATGTTATTTCCAAGCACTGCTCCAAGAACACCTCCTGCTACTGCACCTATTGCAGCGCCACGTTGAGTTTTATTGGTATTTTTAACAGATTCACAACTTGTAAAAAGTGATCCAATACTTAAAACTCCTATCAATAAATAAATTGTAATCTTTTTCATTTTCTTATATTTAAATTATTTAATTTCTTTGAAATTGATAAACTACGTCAATATATTTACCGCCAACATTGGCTTTGTCAATTAATTGAAATGTAGCTTCTGTTTGATTAGCTACAGCTAAAATATAACCCTCAGCTACTTTCTTTGCTTTAGTTTCGTTTATAATTTTCATCACAAAATTTCCATCCTTGTTAATATACCAAGTAATAGGTGATGAAAAACTTGTACAACTAGAATTATTTAAAGCCATTTCACCTTTGTTATTGTTTGAAATAAACTTCCACGTACTTCCAACAAAACATTTAGAATCAGCAATGTCAAATGAAGTAACTTTGATATAGTCTGAACCTGGATAAGTAACTGAACTTATCGTCCAAGTTCCTTTAGATAAAACTTGAGAACTTTTGTCAAGTTTGGTATTTGTAACATCATGTTTTGGTTTACATCCAAAAAAAACAATTGTTAACATGAATAAAATTAAACCTTTTTTCATAATTATATTTTTAATTTAACTTTTGCAAAGATAATTTACAATCTTCGAATTTTACTAATTTACAAAAAAATAAGTTGTAAAAAAAATTTTACGTCATTTTGTCAGATAAAAACCTTTGGTATTGAATTTGAATAGTAAAAAAGTATAAATTGTTTAACTTAAACGTTCAAAATATGTCAACAGGAAAAATTAATGTTTCGGTAGAAAACATTTTCCCTTTAATCAAGAAATTTCTTTACAATGATCACGAAATTTTTCTTCGTGAATTGGTTTCAAATGCAACTGATGCAACTTTAAAATTAAAACATTTAACTAGTATTGGTGAGGCTAAAGTTGAATATGGCAATCCGATTATCGAAGTAAAAATCAATAAAGAAGCCAAAAAACTTCACATCATCGACCAAGGTTTAGGAATGACTTCTGACGAAGTTGAAAAATACATCAATCAAGTTGCTTTTTCTGGTGCAGAAGAATTTCTTGAAAAATATAAAGATTCTGCCAAAGATTCAGGAATTATTGGTCATTTTGGTTTAGGATTTTATTCAGCTTTTATGGTTGCAGAAAAAGTAGAAATAATAACAAAATCATTTAAAGACGAACCAGCAGCACATTGGACTTGCGATGGAAGTCCAGAATTTACATTAGTAGCATCAGACAAAACGTCTCGTGGAACTGAAATTATTCTTCATATAGCTGAAGATTCATTAGAATTTTTGGAAGAATTTAAAATCAGAGAATTACTTACAAAATATAATAAGTTCATGCCAATTCCAATTAAATTTGGAACACGCAAAGAAACGTTACCAAAACCTGAAGATGCTCCAGAAGATTTTGTTGCAGAAACTATAGAAGTTGACAATATCATTAATAATCCAACTCCTGCTTGGACAAAATTGCCAACAGATTTAACGGATGAAGATTACAAAAGCTTTTACCACGAATTGTATCCAATGCAATTTGAAGAACCTTTATTCAATATTCATTTGAATGTGGATTATCCTTTTAATTTGACTGGTATTTTGTATTTCCCAAAATTGTCTAACGACATGCAAATGCAAAAAGACAGAATTCAAATGTATCAAAATCAGGTTTTTGTGACTGATAACGTAGAAGGAATTGTTCCAGAATTTTTAGGAATGTTGAAAGGTGTAATTGATTCGCCAGATATTCCTTTAAATGTTTCTCGTTCTGGCTTGCAAGCCGATAGCAATGTGAAGAAAATATCAAATTATATCACAAGAAAAGTTGCTGATAAATTGAAAGGTTTATTCAATGAAAATCGTGAAGATTTTGAAAAAAAATGGAACGATATCAAAATCGTTTTAGAATACGGAATGTTATCTGAACCAAAATTCTACGAAAAAGCAGGCGATTTTGTTTTGTATCCATCAGTAGATGAAAAATACTTCACTTTAGCCGAATTGAAAGAAGCAATCACTACAAATCAAACCGATAAAAACGGAAAATTAGTAGTCTTATATGCTTCAAACAAAGATACACAACACGGTTATGTTGAAATTGCAAAAGAAAAAGGATATGAAGTTTTATTTTTAGATTCTCCAATTGTTTCGCATTTGATTCAAAAATTAGAGTCTGATAATGAAAACCTAACTTTTGTTCGTGTAGATTCTGACCATATTGACAAATTGATTCAAAAAGAAGAAACTCAAATTTCTAAATTATCAGAGGATGAAGCAACTAATTTGAAAACAGTTTTAGAAGAAATAGTTCCAAAAACCAATTATTCTGTTCAATTAGAACCAATGGATAGTTCGGCTGCACCATTTATGATTACGCAACCAGAATTCATGAGAAGAATGAAAGAAATGAGTCAAACTGGCGGTGGTGGAATGTTCGGAATGGGTAATTTCCCAGAAATGTACAATTTAGTTGTAAATACTAATTCTGAATTAGCAACAACTATCTTAAACACCTCTGACAAATCGGCTCAAGAAAGTTTAGTAAAGCAAGCTTTAGATTTAGCCAAAATCTCACAAGGATTACTTAAAGGCGAAGAGTTAACGGCTTTTGTGAAGAGAAGTTTTGAGTTGATTAAATAAGTATTAAGACGAAAGTATTAATTAGTAAGAAGGATGTTTTATATATTTAATCGAAAACAATAAGAATGACCTGTGAGTTAAAAACTTGCAGGTTTTTTTTTATTCTGATACTAAACTCTGAAAATACGCAAATAACCTTGAAATAATACCTCTTCTGTTTTTTGATCCTTCCTTGCTATTTAGACTCTCAAACGCTCTAAAAGTTGATATAAAAAAGGTTATAAAATAAAATTACAACTCTTGTGAATATTAATATGTCTAAATCTTTCATTTATTTTTTTTAGTTTTAAGTTAAAGAATATTAACAACCCAACAATTGTAGGTGGCCATAATCCAATGAAAATTGCTTTTTCAAAATTATCTTTTATAAGATAAAAATACTAGAAAATAAATATCAACACTATCACTACTATCAATATAAATAATTCAGACTTTTTTAAATTAATTAAAC
>CANGUP010000124.1 GCA_947457105.1 Flavobacteriaceae bacterium | reverse complement strand
CGAAGATATTGCAGAAGTTGTTGCAAAATGGACTGGAATTCCAGTGATGAAAATGTTGCAAGGTGAAAGAGAAAAACTCTTGAAACTAGAAGACGAATTGCACCACAGAGTGGTTGGTCAAGAAGAAGCAATTGAAGCTGTGAGTGATGCTGTGCGTAGAAGTCGTGCCGGATTGCAAGACATGAAAAAACCAATCGGTTCGTTCTTATTCTTAGGAACAACAGGTGTTGGAAAAACCGAATTAGCAAAAGCGTTAGCCGAATATCTATTTGACGATGAAAACGCAATGACACGTATTGACATGAGCGAATACCAAGAACGCCATTCGGTGAGCAGATTAGTTGGTGCGCCTCCTGGTTATGTAGGTTATGATGAAGGTGGACAATTGACCGAAGCAGTTCGAAGAAAACCATATTCTGTAATTCTTTTGGACGAGATTGAAAAAGCACATCCTGACACGTTCAATATCTTATTACAAGTTTTGGATGAAGGACGATTGACAGATAACAAAGGTCGTGTTGCTGATTTCAAAAACACAATTATCATCATGACTTCAAATATGGGAAGTGCAATTATACAAGACAAATTTGATAACCTAAAAGGAAATATCGAAGCCGTAACCGAAGCTGCCAAAGTAGAAGTTTTAGGATTATTAAAACAAACCGTACGACCAGAGTTTATTAATAGAATTGACGAAATTGTAATGTTTACGCCATTAACGAATGTAAACATTAAACAAATTGTTGGATTGCAATTGAAAAGCGTGACCAAAATGTTAGCACACCAAAACATAACAATGGATGCAACTCCAGAAGCTATTGATTATTTAGCACAAAAAGGTTATGATCCACAATATGGAGCAAGACCAGTGAAAAGAGTTATTCAGAGAGAAGTTTTGAATCAATTGTCTAAAGAGATTTTGGCAGGAAAAGTAACTACCGATAGCATCATTTTGCTAGACGCTTTCGATGGACAATTGGTATTTCGAAATCAAAGCGAAGAAGTAATTATGAATTAAAAATTACGAATTACGAAATTTATAATTTTTAATTCGTAATTCGTAATTGTATATAGTTGGATTAGACCTAATGGGATGAAAAACCTGTTAGGTCTTTTCTGTTATGCTCCATTTAAACACAAAAGACACAAAAGAAAAAAAGACATTGTGTAACTCTGTGCCAAACTTCGTGTAACTCTGTGTTAAAAAAAGCCGCCACAGATTCACAGATTACTCTATGAAAACTATCTAGAGCAAAGCGACTTTATGTTCAAAACAAATCTATGCTTCGTAGCCTGTACTGAGCTAGTCGAAGTATGGTTTAAAAGACTTCACGTTTAATTGCCTTTCAAAGCTTTCTATTTTTTTATTATCTTTGGGAAACCAACCTTCTCAACATGACTATACAACCAGCCAACGCAACCGACCACGAACACTTAACCCAAATCACTAAAAAGTCGAAAGCCTTTTGTGGGGTTACTCCGAAGATTTGCTTTTGGTTTGGGATGATGCGCTTACTATTACGCAAGAGTACATAAATACGCATCCTGTTTATACGTTTGCTGTAGAAGATAAAATTGTAGGTTACTACTCTTATATTTTGGAAGACGAACACAACATCAAACTCGATAATTTGTTTCTTTTACCACAATACATTGGCAAAGGTTTGGGCAGTTATCTAATAAGCGATTTCTTAAACCGCATCCAAAACCAAAATTATAAAAGAGTGTACCTAGACTCTGAACCCTACGCAGAAGGATTTTACAAAAAAACACGGATTTCAAACGATTGGTAAACTAGAAACTGCGCTGAAAGATAGGTTTATGCCAGTGATGGAGATTGTTAAATGATTTTATTCAAATTAAGCAAATGAAAAAATTTGGAGTCTTTATTCTTACAATAATAATTTCTGTATTATTGGCTTCATTTTATGGAGCCATACACGATCAAATTACTTATTCGATTTCAAGTGAATATTTTACTGTTTTCAAATTTGACCAATTTGGCTTTCAAGATTGGGGTCATCAGAATCCAAGACTAACAACAGCTTTAATTGGAGTTTTAGCTACTTGGTGGGTTGGATTGTACATTGGAATATTTCTTGCACTTGTTGGTCTTATTCATAGCAATTATAAACTAATGTTTCGTAATGTTTTAAAATCAATTTTGATTACTCTTGGTATAACAGCTATTTTTGGTTTTATTGGTTTTATATTAGAATACTTTAACCCAGAAGTTTACGAAAATTGTTGTTTTCCATATACAATTAAAGATGGTAAAAGCTTCAAAATTGTTGGTTCGATTCATAACTATGGATATATTGGTGGTGAAATTGGCGCTTTTGTTGGTTTAGTTTATCAGATTATGATAAAAAAAAGATTAGTATTTAACCAAAAACTACAACCTAAAAACTTGTAGTATTTTTTTTATACTTTTACTTCAAATATTTACAATGAAAAAACATAATTTACTCTTGTTGCTGTTGTTTTTCGCAATAGAAATTTCAGCTCAATCGGATGTTGTAGCAATAAATAGAGACTCCATTTTTTACAGAAATGAAAATGGTTTTATAATTAAATGTCACAGATCTAAAGCTGAGGCATTTGCTATTGCAGAAGCAATGAATCCAAATCTTTATGTTCATAAGATTTATTATTTGCATGCAGAAAATTTGATGGCTGCCTATGAAGTATATGATAAAAAAAGTGCTAATAAGAATGTAAGCGCAACGTTACCAATTAAAAACGGAAAGTATGAAGAATGGTACTTAAGTGGTGAGAAAAAAGTTACGTGCTTTTACACTGAAAATAAACTCAATGGTGAATTCAAAGTTTTCTACAGAAACGGCAATTTGAAAAGAGTTGAGCAATGGCAAAATGGAGAATGGCAAAATGGAGAATGCTTCGATGAACAAGGAAATAAAACACAATATTGTTCCTATCAAGAATTGGCAGAATACATAGGTGGCGTAACCGAATTATACAAATTTATAGGTCAAACCTTATTGTATCCAAAAGATGCCATGAGAGATGAAATTCAAGGTGTCGTTTATGTGAGTTTTATAATTGACACCGAAGGTTCTGTAACCAATGCAAAAATCATTAAAAGCGTCCAAAAGCAATTGGATGATGAAGCCCTAAGGATTGTTAACCAAATGCCGAAATGGAAACCTGGTAAGTTTGAAGGTAAACTTGTCAAAACAGAATTTGCATTGCCAGTAAATTTTAAATTAGAATGATAGCACCAGATAGTACATTCTATGATAAAAAACCAAAAACTGCAACCTAAAAACTTGCAGTTTTTTTTATACTTTTACTTTTTTGTAAAACTCATGAAACCTATCATCTTATTCTACTTTCTGCTTTTTTCTGTATTAAGTTTTGGGCAATTTCAATCGCCTGAAGCTAAAATCATTTTACCCGAAATTAAACTTCCAGAACACAACTTAGATTATCTAAAACCGCTGAATAAAAAACTTAAAAAATCCATTATCGATAGAAAGACCAAAGAATATGATGAAAATGGAAATATCATCAAAGAAACGGAACTTGAAGATAATACGACCAAAATTACCACTTATGAGTATAAAAACAATGTGCTTATAAAAAAAGAAACGATCACAACTTCTGATGAAGAAAAGATAAAACGCGCCAACGAAAGAGCTATTCAAGAAAGTAAGAGAGACAACGATATTACTGCAATTGCGATTCAAAATGCAGATAATTCTAAAAACCTTTATTTGGCTAATCTTGACAAGAAAAATCGAGTAATTGCATTCAGTAATTCCTACGAAATAAAAAGAGAAAATGGCACTTACTACAAAAATGTAACAGAAGCAGAAGTTCTTTACGAAAAAGGTAAAATTGTAGAAGTAAAATCTAAAAATAGAATAGAAAAATATTATTATGATAAAGAGCTATTGCTAAAAAAAGAAACAACAATCATTCAAGGTGATTCAAAAGAAACAAAAACTGATGAATGTGTATATGATACAAACAAAAATTTGATTTATATCAATCAAAAAACAACCAATTCTTATAAAGATAAAATTACTCATCAAAGCAATTATGTAAAAGATTCTGCGGCTTACAACAAAGCTAACCGACTGATTTGGCAAGGCGACAAAAAACGATACACAACATACAAATATGATGTAAACAACAATGTAACTGAACGTTTTCAGTATCAATTTGGTAAAGAATATGTACAAGAAGAATTTGAATATGAAAACAATCAGCTTGTAAAAATCATTCGAACTATTTTCATTCATAAAAAAGATAAAGAAGTTGAAAAAAACACCTCCTTAATAACTTATAAATATGATAAAACGAAATTAAAAGAGCATTATAAAACCGATTCTAAAAATTCCTATGAAATGCTAATTACCTATGAATACGACGATCAAAATCGACTGAAAAAAATTGCTGATTCGAGGAAATATTCAAAATCAAATACTAATATAAATTTTTCTGAAACCATTTTTAATTATTTGCCAAACGCTTTGCAAGTGACCGAAAAATATGGGAATGTCAAGAAATATGAATTCTATTAACATGAAAAAATCATTTCTTTTTACAGTTTTTCTTTTGGTTACGTTTTTCAGTTTTTCACAACAAATAAACGAATATCGACCTATTTCTAAAATGAATAGTGACGAAAAAGAAATGTATGACATTTTGCAAAAGTCCGTTATGGCTTTGCTCAACAACAAACCAACAGCCAAACTTTTTCCAGTTTTCAAAATAAAAGATGAAAAAAAAGTATTTGTTTTTAGTTCTTTAATTTATGACGAACCTTATTTTCAAACCTATGATGAAGGTTCGGGAACTGCAACTTATACTGTTTCCTTACATTTTACAAAAAAAATAGAGCCAAAAGAATACCCAGAAGTAGGTGAAAGCGGCAATGGAACAGGATATGGAACCAGTTCAACAAGATCCGAAAGAAACTATAAAACTCCTGTCGAATATTATTTGTCAGTTGACTATGCTAAGTCAGGTAATTCATTTCAGGATAGAACTTTACTGAGTGTCAAGAAAGACAAACCTTACTTCGACAACAAATTTACAGGAGTTAAATTATGGAAGTCCAATGGTGGTAATGTTGTCAATCCGTTACTTTATAAAATTGATAAAGAGAATTATGTAAGTTATGTCGATAATGAAATCGCTATTTATAAAAAGGATAGTTTGTTTGGAATCATCAACTCTAAAAATAAAGTTATAGCACCATTCAAATTCAAAAGTTTGCGGATTTATAAAATGGGAATTCTGGCTCAGGAGAACAAAACCTTTTATTTTATTGATAGAAAAGGTATAAAAATTAGCAAAAATTATGACAAAGTGGAAGTCAATTTCAATCAACGTTTCGATGCCGTTTTAGATTGTTTTAAAGTAAAAATTGGCGATAAGTATACACTAGTCAACAATAATTTTGAAGAAAAATTACCCTTAATTTACGACAAAATAAATTTCTTCAACTATAAAAATGTTCTCACCAAATTACTTCTAGAACGAAACGGAAAAAAAGTAATTTTTGACATTGCAAAATGGGAAGAAACCAAAATGATTTATGATTTTATAGAAGTGCTTGACGACAAAGAAATGATCGTTTCTGAAGATGGTAAGTTCGGAATTGTCGATTATGATGGCGCGGTAATTTTACCTTTACTAAATGATTCAATCAATTACTTACCCAATTATAGTACCAAAGGATTATTGTTGGTAGTAAGAAAAAATAAAAAAAGTGCACTTTATGTGAATAGAAAGTTTCTTACCGAATTTGAATATGATACAATAACTTCGATGTTTGGCAGTATAAAGGTTGAAAAAAATAAAAAATTTGGATTGATTGATGCTACTGGAAAAACACTACTTCCTTTAGAATATGACGCACTAGAATACATCAAAAAAGGAAAGAAAATTGAAGCAACTAAAAATGGAACAATAACTTCTTTTGATTTAAATGAATTGTATAAAAAGTAAACTATGCTCACCAACATCAACCCAAAACTTCCTATGCGTGATAAAAAAATTACGATGGATTTTTACCTCAACAAATTAGGTTTTCAATTGTTTGGAAGTCCCAATTATGATGGCTATTTGATGGTGCAAAAAGACGAAATTCAGATTCATTTCTTTGAGTTTAAAGACTTAAATCCAGATGAGAATTATGGTCAAGTTTATATTAGAACCAATGCTATTGACAATTTGTATCAAACGTTTTTAGATGCAAAAGTTTGGATTCATCCCAACGTACAATTGGAAAACAAACCTTGGCAACAAAGAGAATTTTCGATACTCGATCCTGATAAGAATTTACTAACGTTTGGCGAAAGCTTGTAAAAACGAAATTATGATTCACGAAGATATTTTAAATTATAACAATTCAAAATCAACGGAAGACAAAGCTATTTGTGACAAATTGTTGGAAATCATTCAAAAAAACCTTTCCGATTTTGAGAATAAAGTATGGCATGCGCATCCTGTTTGGTTTGATAACGGCAACCCAATTGTAGGTTATGACAAACTAAAGAATGGCGTACGATTAATGTTTTGGAGTGGCGCAAGTTTTGAAGAATCTGAACTTAAATTAGGTTCAGGAAAATTTAAAAATGCTTCTAAAACTTACACTTCTGTTGATGAAATAAACGTTACTGATGTGGAAAGTTGGCTTTTAAAATCAAGAGAAATCCAATGGGATTATAAGAATATTGTGAAACGAAAAGGTGTTTTGGAACGCTTAAAATAATGTTTTAAAAATGAATAAAAATTTTTACTTTTTCATTCTTATATCTGTGAGTTTTAGTTTTTCACAAACTTTCAATGTTCCGTTTAGAAAAGGAACTCTTTGGGGTTATGCCGATAAACTTGGTAAAATTATCATTGAACCTAAATACGATTCGGTTAGCGCAGATTATGATAACTTTAGATGGTATGTTTTTAAAAATGGTAAAACCGGAATCATAAACATAGAAGGAATTGAGCGAATTCCAGTTGAATATGACTCTATTCACAAACAACCTGTTCACAGTGAATATAATGAATTTGAAGTTTATAAAAATGGACAAATGGGTTATACAGACATCAATGGAAAATTCATTCTTCCGGTTGCTTACAAGTCTATTTATAAAGCAGATGACGAATCTTTTAATCGATTAGAACTCAAATTTTTTGTTCAAACAAACGCTGATGAAAAATATCAACTTATCACTCAAAACAAAACGGAAATTTTAAAAGATATTGAGGATTTTAAAAATATTTACAATGGATATTATATTATTCAAACCAATAAAAAATATGGAATTTATAATATGATTAATAAGTCATGGAAAATCAATGCGGAATACGATTCTATAAAGCGTTTTGATTTTAAAGATTTTTATCGTCCAAAAGAGGAATTTAAAAACATTAAATACTATGGACTAAAATCTGGTAAAATTTATTTATTTACAAACAGCTATGAAATAGTGGCAACAAAATTCAATAAGATTGAAGATTTTTTCTACAAACCAGAAAATAATAGTGAAGATATTTATTCAACAGTACCAGACGAAGTTGTGGATATTAGAAAAAATATTATAAAAGTTACAGGTGATAAATATGTTGAATATCAAGAATATAAAACTAAAGATTTTAATAGAACCCAAATCAAAATATCTATTTTTAAAGAAAAAGAGAAATACAAAATTAAAAGTAATAATTCATCTTTTGATAACACTAAAAAGTTCCTTTTTGATGAAATTTGTTTGCTTAAAAGTTCCTTTGATGGAAAATTTGATTCGAAATTTGCTTTAGTAAAAAGCAAAAATAAATGGCAATTTTTTAATATCATAAAAAACGAATTAGTATCAAATATAACCTTTGATTCTTATGATATTCATAAAAGATTTAACAACATCTTACTTTTAAAAACCAAAAATAAAATAGGATTATACCAATTAGAAGACGGTAGAGATGTTGAAATTTCTGTAATTGTTGAACCGATATACGATAGTTTTGAAAACTATAAATATATAACTTCCAACGATAGAGAATACCATTCTTTTAATTTATATTACTTAAAAAAAGACGGAAAACTATGTCCAGTTGGAATTAATGGTGTAAAATTTTACCAAGATTAATTTAAAAAAACAAAAAAATAATTTTTGTAATTTTGAATAACTAACCAAAAAACTATTTTATGAAAAACATTATTTTAAAAAACGGATTGATTGGAGGACTGATTGTAGCCGTATTTTCTGGAATGAGCGTCTATTTTCATTCTAAAAATCTTGAGGATGCCACTTTAAGTTATATTTTGGGATTTACAGGAATGTTCATAGGTTTTGCCTTCGCATTCGTAGGAAT
>CANGUP010000123.1 GCA_947457105.1 Flavobacteriaceae bacterium | reverse complement strand
TGCACTGAAGGATTTACCCAAAATTTACGTGCATCAGGGATGAATAAATTGCCTCGAACCCAAAGCATCATTTTTTCAACAAAACTTTGTTTTTTGGCTGCAGGAATAATCCCTGAGCTTATTTTTTTGGTATCTTTTTTAGATAAAAATCTAGCTAATTGATAGGGTTCGAATATTTTATTTTTAAGAATAATTGCATTATCAGAAACCTCACTCATCAAACCTTCATCAACAATAGGATAAGTTGGATTTTCAGGAATATAAACTATGGGTTGAACATTAAAATCGGGCAAATATTTTACAAATTTTAACCAACGTTGCACGCCTGGTCCGCCAGCTGGAGGCCAATAGTAGGTTATGATTAAAAGTTTTTTTTGTTCCGCTTCCAAAATTATAAATTAGAATTTTTATTAATTTTTTCTAACTCTTCAATATCTAAAATATCTTTTGGACGATTGGTAGCTTTTTTGGCTTTAATAAGGTTTTCGTAATCTAAAAAGTAGACAGGAATTCCACTAATTTCAGTAATATAAGCTTTATCAAGTAATTCTTGAAAATCTTGATTCTCTAAACCTTTGACAGAAGTCATGATATCTAATCGCAGATTAAAATTTAAGGAAATATCGGTCCAACCTGGAATAAATTGCATAGTCTTTATATTTTCAAAATCTCCAATTCCTGATTGTTTCAAAGCTTCTCGTAAATTCTCGCGATTTTCAATTGAATCTTCAATAAAGATATCAATATCACCTGTATTTCTTCCGTAACCATATATGTTTACGGCAAAACCACCAATGGTCAAATATTTGACTTTGTTAAAAGAAAAATACTTCCAAATTTCAATTATTTGACTATTCATTTACTTACTTTGATATTTTTTTGGAAGTTTTTAAAAGATAAGATAGCTCAATAATAGCCATCAATTTTTCAAAACGTTGTTGAGGCGTCATTTTTCTAATCTCATCTAGATAACGTTCTTCCATTTTAGAAGGATGAGCATGATTTAGTTTTTTTGCTTCCATTTTATTGAAACTAATAATCAAATTTACAAAAATTTAGACTTACAATTGTTTTTTCTTCTTTGTATCTAAATATATTCCACCAACCAAAAGTAACATCATTCCAATAAAACTAACTAAAGTAATCATGCTTCCAGTTTTTACAACTTGAGGCTCAAACTTGAATTCAATTTTATGATTTCCAGCCGGAATGTTTAATCCTCTTAAGGCATAATTTACTTTTAAAATTGGTTCTTCTTTTCCATCAATAGTTGCAATCCAACCATTCTTGTAATACATTTCAGAAAACACTGCAAAACCTTTATTTTTATTATTTGAAACGTATTTCAGATGATTTGGTTTGTAAGATGTAAGTTTAATAGTTGCTGTTGAATCTTTAATAAATTTTTCGTTTTTATTTGGCATCCTTTTCAGGAATGGCTCAACTTGTGAATAAACTGCAAAATTTTTAGAATCAAATTTATCTAAAGCTTTCATTTCAGCATCAGCATTACCAACCATTTTTATTTCAGATACAAACCACGCATTTCCATTAGCATCTGGATTTAATGTTGGAAACTCTTCGCCTTTATCATTAGTTTGGATGATGTATTTTACATTCAACATATCAATTACCTCTTTGTTGTTTTTGGCAATTTGATAGTCAAATAATTCTTGCATTGCTCTTGGTTTCACAGCACTATAACCACCAATTGATTTGTGAAAATACGACGCACGAGCACTTGATAAATTTCCTTCAACTTCTAAAACTCTATAATGTGTTGTGTCTTGAAGAATTTGCATATCTGAAGTTGTTGCTTCAAATGGAACATCCACTTCTCTTGCGCTTACAAAATCTCTACTACTAACGTATTTTTTATCTACAAAAAACAAATCGGAAACCATAAGAATACCAACAAGAATAATCGCTGTAGATTGGGCCATTTTATTTTTGGTGTACATCCAAAGTACTAAAGCAGCCAAAACAATAAAGAATCCTGAACGAAGTAAATCTGCCGAATACATAGTTCTTCTATCGACTCTAACTGCATCTATAAAACCAATTCCAAACGATTTATCTTGACTTTGACTCAACATTTGGCGTAAATCGCCATCCATAGTTCCTACAAAATCAAATGCTCCTTTACATACAAATAAAACTATTATTAAACCTAATGAAGTTGCCGCAGCTTTCAACAAACTATTCCATTGCTTTTCTTTATTTGTTGTAAAAAAGGAATGAAGTCCCATAACAGCCAAAATAGGTATACACAATTCCAAAATAACTTGAATAGAGGAAACCGCTCTAAACTTATCATACAATGGCATATAATCGATAAATAAATCGGTAATAATTGAGAAGTTTTTTCCCCAAGAAAGCATTAATGAAACGATTGCTCCTACTAGAAAAACATACTTAAGTTTTCTCTTATCGTGAAACATTGCCAAAACAAACAAAAAGAAAACTATCGCTCCAATGTAGGCTGGTGCTGCAACACTTGGTTGTTCACCCCAATAAGTTCTTGCATAATAGGAAGTAAACTGTTTAGCTTCTCCTTCTGATGCACCATATTTTAACATGTAATCGTAAACTGCTGAATTTTCATCAAGCACTTCTGCACTTCCTCCACCAAAAAGTCTTGGTGCAATTAGGTTAAAACTTTCTGCAATTCCGTAACTGTATTCATTTATGTATTCCTTATCTAATGTAGAAGTACTTACTTTTTTAGTTCCGTCTGGTTGTAATTTTAAGTCACTTTTCCCTCTTGTACTAAAATCGGCATATTCTTTTGTTGCCAATAAACTTGTTGCATTCGAACCAATTGCAAAAATTAGAGCAACTGCAAATGTTCCTGCAACATTTAATAAACCTTTAAAATCTTTATTTTTGATAAACTTATAAGAATAATAAATTCCTAAGCCAATAAGAACAATCAACAAATAATAAGTCATTTGAAAGTGATTGGCATTGATTTCTAAGGCAACAGCAAACATGGTTAGCATTCCTCCATAGAAAAATCGTTTCTGAAAAACCATGATTACTCCAGCAACGACTAATGGCATGTAGGCAATTGCATGTGCTTTAGCATTATGTCCAACGCCAAGAATAATTATCAAATAAGTTGAAAATCCGAAAGCCAAAGCTCCGAAAAAAGCTTTTAATGGATCAATTTTCAAGACTAACATCAAACCATAAAATCCTAAGAAATATAAAAACAAATAATCGGCAGGACGAGGTAAAAAACGTAATACATCATCTATATGACCAATAAAATCATTTGGATATTTTGCACCCAATTGATACGTTGGCATTCCTCCAAAAGCGGAATTGGTCCAATAGGGTTCAGTATTTTCAGAGGCTCTAAAGTAATTTTGCTCTTTAGCCATAGCCGTATATTGCACAATATCTGATTGTGATATCTTTTTTCCTTGTAATACAGGATAAAAATAAATTAATGCAATTAGAATAAAACCACCAATGGCAAGTATATGAGGATATAATTTTTGAAGTTGCTTCATTTTAAATATTAGATTTTAGATATTTGATGTTAGATTTTGAACATTCTAACTTTAAACAATTTTAGTTAATCAACTTCTTCATAATCAATATATTCACCAACTTTTTTTGTTTCACGAGGTTTATCGCTTTTTGTTGATGTATTATAATTATCTTGATATTGTTGACTTTGTTGTTGTGCTTGTTCTTGAAATTGCTGTGTTGCTTTTTCAACTACTTTTTTAGCAATAACTGGTAAAAATAAACGTGCTAAAAACTTGATAATGTAATATATGGCTACTAACCAAAATAACGTTTTTATAACACCTCGAAAATCTGCTTCTTGCATAAAATAAAAATTTTGTCAAAAATACTAAATTCCCACATTCAAAATTAGCATTCGCTCTTAAATAAATAATAAATTAATAGTACATTTGAATTTCTAAATCAAAATAGCAAGCTCACATAAAATGAAAATAAATCTTTTTGCTCTTTTTATTGTACTTACTACGATTACTAAAGTTAATGCTCAGCATACCGATGTTATTAATTCTAATCGTCCTGGAGAATCTATGTCGGCATTTGCTGTTGGAAAAACTGTCATTCAAATTGAATCTGGTTTGAGTTATGTTAATGAAAAACATAGTGTTTTAGATTATAGTGCTAGTGGATTTAGTGGAGATTTTAATGTAAGATATGGCTTTTTTAAAGAACAGCTTGAAGCTATTTTAGAGCTAAACTATCAAAATGATACTTACACTTCTGATGATTTTATAGAATCCACAAGAAAAGGATTAAAAACTTCAACCCTTGGTTTAAAATATTTGGTATTCGATCCGTTTAAAAATTATGAAGAGAAAGTAAATTTATACAGTTGGAAAGCTAATCACAAATTTAAATGGCGCCAATTGATTCCTGCTATTTCAGTTTATGCAGGTGCCAATTTGAATTTTAGTTCCAATCCATTTTTATTTGGTGGTGAAGAAATTAGTAGTATTAGTCCTAAAGGTATGTTGATTACTCAGCAAATTTTTCCTGGAGCATGGGTTTTTGTTACAAACATTTTCATAGATAAAGTTGGAACTAATAATCAAACTCTTGGTTATATAGCAACGTTAACAAAAGGATTTAACGATAAATGGTCAGCCTATCTAGAAAATAAAGGGCTTCAAGGTGATTATTATGCCGATGGTTTCTTCTCAACTGGAGCAGCATATTTAGTAAATGAAAACCTTCAAGTTGATGCTTATGTTAGTAAAAACTTCAAAACAACTCCTGATTTTTTATTTGCTGGATTTGGACTTTCATGGCGTTCAACTACAAATTATAAAGAAGTCATGATTAGAGCTCCGAAAGGTGACAAAAAGAAAGACAAGAGTAAAAAAGACAAAGAAAAAGATAAAAAGAAAAAGCGTCTAGATGAAGTTCAAGTTGAAAAACCATAATCAAAAATGATTACAATAATTGAAGCCAATACTAAGGCGTTATTAAAAGACTATGTAAAGTTTCCGTTTTCATTATACAAAAATCATCCTTATTGGGTTCCGCCATTAATACAAGATGATTTAGAAACATTTGATAAAACTAAAAATCCAGCATTTCATAGTGCCGAAGCCTATTTTTATTTGGCTTACAAAGACAATAAAATAGTAGGAAGAATTGCAGCAATCATCAATTGGGATGAAGTAAATGACCAACAAAAAAAGAAAGTTCGTTTTGGTTGGTGGGACGTTATTGATGATATAGAAGTAACAAAAGCCTTACTTGAAAAAGTATATGAATTAGGAAGAAAAAACAATTTAGAATATGTTGAAGGTCCAATGGGGTTTTCAAATCTTGATAAAGTTGGAGTTCTTACTGAAGGTTTTGACGAAATGGGTTCTATGATAACTTGGTACAATTACCCTTACTATAAAGAGCATTTAGAACAATTAGGATATATTAAAGAGAAAGAATATCTCGAAAATAAATTTCCTTTTGAAAATGTAAAACCTGAGTTTTTCTTTAAAATTCAAGAGCTAATTAAGAAACGCTATCAACTTAAACCAGTTAATTTCACTAAAACAAAAGACATCACGACTTATGTAGATGAGATGTTTGATGTTTTTAATGAATCGTATGCAAGTTTATCTTCGTTTGTAGCCATAACCGACGTTCAGAAGGAATATTTTAAAAAGAAATACATCAGTTTTATCAATCCAGAATACATCAAATTTGTTTTAGACAAAGACGATAAAATGGTTGCTTTTAGTATTGTAATGCCGAGTTTTTCGGAAGCATTGAAAAAAGCAAACGGAAAATTATTTCCTTTTGGATTTTATCATTTATTGAAGGCTAAGAAAGAAAGTAAAGACGTTTTGTTCTACTTAATTGGTGTTTTACCAGAATATCAAAACAAAGGTGTAACCGCAATAATATTCAATGAGTGTTACAATACTTTTACAGAAAAAGGAATCGAAAACTGTATTAGAACTCCTGAACTTGAAGAAAATACAGCAATCCATCAAATATGGAAACATTTTGATCCCGTAATTTTTAGAAGACGAAGAACTTATAAAATTGATTTATAGAAACAAAAAAACCATCATTGCTGATGGTTTTTTTATGAAATATATTATAAAAAATTATTCTACATTTTCAACACTTGCCTCTGCAATTTTAGCATAAGTTCCGTTTACTAATTTCTCACGGATAGCTTCAAATGCAGCTAAAGTTTCATCAATATCAGCCAAAGTGTGAGAAGCTGTAGGAATCATTCTTAGTAAAATTATTCCTTTTGGAATTACAGGGTAAACTACAATTGACAAGAAGATACCATAGTTTTCTCTCAAGTCATTTACCATAATCATAGCTTCAGGAATTGAACCTTCAAGGTAAACAGGAGTTACACATGTATTTGTATCACCAATATTAAAGCCTTTAGCTTTTAATCCACCTTGTAAAGCATTAACGTTTTCCCAAAGTTTATCTTTTAATTCAGATGACTTACGTAATAATTCCAAACGTTTTAAAGCACCAACAGTTTGAATCATTGGTAATGCTTTTGCAAACATTTGTGAACGTAAATTATATTTTAAATAGTCAATAATATCTTTATCAGCAGCTAAGAAAGCACCGATACTAGCCATTGATTTTGCAAAAGTCGAAAAATAAACATCAATTCCATCTTGGCAACCTTGCTCTTCTCCTGCTCCAGCTCCAGTTTTACCTAAAGTTCCAAAACCGTGCGCATCATCAACCAATAAACGGAAATTGTATTTCTTTTTCATTTCTACAATTTCTTTCAACTTTCCTTGTTGACCACGCATTCCGAAAACACCTTCAGTGATGAATAAAATTCCTCCTCCAGTTTCTGTAGCCATTTTAGTAGCACGCTGAAGATTTTTTTCCATACTTTCAAGATCATTATGCTTGTATGTAAAACGTTTTCCCATGTGAAGACGAACACCATCAATGATACAAGCGTGTGCATCAACATCATAAACTATAATATCATTTTTTGTAACTAAAGCATCTATACAAGACATTATTCCTTGATAACCAAAGTTCAATAAATAAGCAGCTTCTTTCTGAACAAACTCTGCTAATTCATTTTCTAATTGCTCATGAGCATTAGTATGACCACTCATCATTCTTGCTCCCATTGGGTAAGCTGCACCATATTGTATTGCTGCATCTGTATCAGCTTGACGAACTTCTGGATGATTGGCTAAACCTAAATAGTCATTCAAACTCCAATTCAAAATATCTTTCCCTTGAAATTGCATTCTTGGACCTAATTCTCCTTCTAGTTTAGGAAACACAAAGTATCCTTCTGCTTGTGAAGCCCATTTTCCTAATGGTCCTTTATTATTTTGTATTCTTTCAAATAAATCTTTTACCATGATAAATAAGTTGTTAAAAAACGATGCAAAAGTAGTGATTATTTTTTTATTGGTTTAGAAATATTTATATCAATTTTAAATGACATTAAAAATTGTATAATAATCAAAAAAGTTGCTATAAAAAGTTGCTTTTTCTCACATTTAATTCTAATAACTCCTTTAATACCTTTATATAAAAGACCCCAAATCAATTTATACCTTAGAAAAAATCTAAACGAAGAATGTGGTATCAAGGAATTATTATTTTTTTTGCTAAAACTTGTAGAATTTAAAATCCTCTATAAAACAAAAATTAACCTAACTACTTGGGACAAATTTAAGTTCCAATTTTAAATTAAAATAGCATAGTTTTACGTGTTTTTTTCAAATAAGAAATCTAAATTTGTATTTTAATCATTTACACATGAAACTAGTCTTTGCCTCCAACAACAAAAATAAAATTAAAGAAATCCAACTTTTAGTTCCATCATCAATTCAAATAGTAAGTCTTGAGGATATCGGTTGCACAGAAGAAATTCCAGAAACCGCTGATACAATAGAAGGAAATGCCATTTTGAAAGCTAATTATGTTACAGAGAAATATGGATATGATTGTTTTGCAGACGATTCCGGTTTAGAAGTTGATGCACTCAATGGTGAACCTGGCGTTTTCTCTGCTAGGTATGCAGGCGAACCTAAAAACGATGATAATAATATGAATAAATTATTATCAAATCTTAATGATAAAACCAACAGAAAAGCCAATTTCAAAACCGTTATTTGTTTGAATTATAATGGCAAACAACATCTTTTCACTGGAATCATTAACGGAAAAATCATTGATGAAAAAATTGGAACTAATGGTTTTGGTTACGATCCAATTTTTGTGGCAAATGACTATACAAAGACCTTCGCAGAACTTTCTATCGAAGAAAAATCCAACATTAGTCACCGCGGAATTGCAGTAAAACAATTGATTGAGTTCTTGAAATAGTAGTCAGTCGCAGTCACAGTTTTCAGTAAAAAAACAGTACCCAATTCCTT
>CANGUP010000122.1 GCA_947457105.1 Flavobacteriaceae bacterium | reverse complement strand
TCAATTATATCTTCCCTAACTCCATATATTGAAATTATAAAGTAACCATTTTCATTTTTAAAAAATTTTGAAAAATTAGATAAGGCTACTAGATAATCATCTAAATAATAAATTACTTCATTTAAAATTATAATATCAAATTTTTCATTTGTTTCAAATTTTTGAATATCAGCAATAATAAAATTTGAGTTTGAATATTCTTTTTTTTTAGCTTTAGCAATAGCTGTATCGGAAAGATCTACGCCTAATAAACTTGAAAAATCATCTTCATTTAGATATTTACATAAAGAACCAAATCCGCATCCTAAATCTAAAATCTTCGGATTATTAATGTTACAATAATTGACATGTTCTACTATTTTATTATATCTAATACTTTGATTTTCAATATAATCCCATTTCCCTATAAAATATTTATAATTCCAACTAAATCTTTTTTTAATCCAAAACAATTTTCTTGAAAATTTCATTAAAGATATTTATTTTTAATTAATAAGAGCCTGAATAACCTTTCATAATTCCGCGTGATGAATTTCTTATAAAATCTAATATTTCGTCTCGCTCTGGTGATGCAGCCATTTCTGCTTCAATGATTCCTACCGCTTGAGAAGTATTGTAATTTTTTTGATATAAAATTCTATAAATATCTTGAATTTCTCTAATTTTTTCAGAAGTAAAACCTCTTCTTCTTAAACCTACAGAGTTGATACCAACATAGGATAAAGGCTCTTTTGCTGCTTTTGTATAGGGAGGAACATCTTTTCTAACCAATGAGCCACCAGAAATCATTGCATGATCACCAATGTGAATAAATTGATGAATTGCTGCTAAACCGCCAATAATGGCATAATTACCAACAATAACGTGACCTGCCAAAGCTACACCATTAACAATAATTGCATTATCGCCAATGTGACAATCGTGAGCGATGTGTGCTGTTGCCATAATCAAACAATTTTTTCCAATTTTAGTTTGCCCAGAAGCTATAGTTCCTCTATTTATAGTAACACATTCTCTTACAGTAGTATTATCTCCTATTATTGCTAGTGATTCTTCACCTCCAAATTTTAAATCTTGTGGAACCGCTGAAATAACTGAACCTGGAAAAATATTACAATTTTTACCAATTCTTGCGCCTTCCATTATAGTAACATTAGAACCAATCCAAGTTCCTTCTCCTATTTCAACATTATTGTGGATAGTAGTGAAAGGATCAATTACAACATTTCTTGCAATTTTTGCTCCTGGATGTACGTATGCTAGTGGTTGATTCATATCTATTTAGTTTTTAGGTTGTGGGATGTAGGTTGTAGGTTACTTTTCTAATACCTATCACCTATATTCTACTACCTTAAATTATTGCTTTTTAGCTATTTGTGCCATTAATTCAGCTTCTGCCACTAATTTTCCATTAGCATAAGCATTGGCTTGCATGTGACAAATTCCTCTTCTAATTGGGGAAATTAAATCACATTTGAATAATAGTGTATCTCCAGGCAATACTTTATGCTTGAATTTTACATTATCAATTTTCATAAAATAAGTAAGGTAATTTTCTGGATCTGGAACAGTACTTAATACTAATATTCCTCCTGATTGTGCCATTGCTTCAACAATTAATACTCCTGGCATAACTGGTGCGTCTGGAAAATGACCAACAAAGAAATTTTCATTCATGGTAACATTTTTCATACCAACGACATGTGTTTCAGACATTTCAATAATTCTATCGATTAATAAAAATGGTGGTCTGTGTGGTAAAATATTCATAATTTGATGAATATCCATCAATGGTGGCAAATTTAAATCATAACATGGAACATGATTTTTTTGCTCAATCTTAATGATTTTTGATAATTTCTTAGCAAACTGAGTATTTACAAAATGCCCTGGCTTGTTAGCTATAACTTTGCCTTTAATTCTAATTCCGACTAAAGCTAAATCACCAATAACATCTAATAGTTTATGACGTGCCGCTTCGTTTGGATAATGTAAAGTTAAGTTATCAAGAATTCCATTTTCTTTTACAGAAATAGAGTCTTTTCCAAATGCTTTTTTAAGGTTTTCCATTGTATTAGCAGAAATCTCTTTGTCTACATATACAATAGCGTTATTTAAATCACCACCTTTAATTAAACCATTATCCAATAAACTTTCTAACTCGTGAAGAAAACTAAAAGTTCTGCAACTAGCAATTTCAGTTTTAAACTCAGAAATATTTTTCATTGTAGCATTTTGAGTACCAAGAACTTTGGTTCCAAAATCAACCATTGCTGTTACTTGATAATCATCACATGGCATTACAAGTATTTCGCTTCCTGTAGCTTCGTCTGCGAAAGAAATAACTTCTTTTACAACATAATACTTACGCTCAGCTTCTTGTTCTTCAACACCTACTATTTCAATTGCTTCTACAAAATATTTTGACGAACCATCCATAATTGGTGGTTCAGAAGCATCAAGTTCTATAATAGCATTATCGACATCACAACCTACAAAAGCAGCTAAAACGTGCTCAGAAGTTTGAATCTTAACACCGAGTTTTTCTAAGTTGGTACCTCTTTGTGTATTGACTACATAATTAGCATCTGCTTCAATAATTGGACTTCCTTCTAAATCAACTCTTACAAATGTGAAACCGTTGTTTATAGGCGCAGGTTTAAAAGTCATTTTCACTTCTTTTCCTGTATGTAATCCAACACCTATAAGTGAAATTTCACTTTTGATGGTTTTTTGCTTAACCATAATATTCAATCTAGTTTATGTTTATTATTTAATTTTCTTTTTTAAATCGTCTATATCAGAAACAATTTTAGGTAAATTTCTAAAATGCACATATGACTTACTAAAATCACCATAATTAAATGCTGGTGTTCCTTGTACTACTTCTCCATCACCAATGCTTTTACCAATTCCAGATTGAGCTTGTATTCTAACATTATTCCCAATTGTAATGTGTCCAACAATACCAACTTGTCCGCCAATCAAACAATTTTTACCAATTTTAGTAGAACCAGCAATACCTGTTTGAGAGGCAATTACAGTATTCTCTCCAATTTCAACATTATGAGCTATTTGGATTTGATTGTCCAACTTCACTCCTTTTCTTATTATTGTTGAGCCCATTGTCGCTCTGTCAATTGTGGTACAAGAACCAACTTCTACATCATCTTCAAGGATTACATTTCCAATTTGAGGAATTTTGCTATAAGTACCATCTTCATGTGGTGCAAAACCAAATCCATCAGAACCAACAATAGTTCCTGAATGAATTACACAATTATTTCCAATTTCTGTTTCTGAATAAACTCTAACTCCAGCAAAAAAAACACAATTATCGCCAATAACTACATTATCGCCAATAAATGTATTTGGATAAATCTTTACGTTATTTCCAATTTTGACATTCTTTCCAACATAACAAAAGCTTCCTAAATACAAATCAGTACCATAAGTAACATTTTCAGAAAGCACACAAGGTTGCTCAATACCAGACTTCATTAACTTTACCTGATTGTAATGATCCAACAATTTAGAAAAGGCTTGATAAGCGTCTTCAACTTTAATTAAAGTCGTTGAAATAGCTTGCTCTGGTTCAAAAGTTTTATTTACAATAGTAACAGATGCTTCTGTTGAATAGATAAAATTTTGATATTTTGGATTGGATAAAAATGTAAGTGAACCAATAGTTCCCTCTTCTATTTTGGACAATTTAAAAACTTCAGCATTAGGATTACCTATTACTTCACCTTCTAAAATACCTGCAATTTGTTCAGCTGTAAATTTCATTCCTGCAAAAATATTAAAATTTAATGAAATACTATGTATCTAGCAACACTTTTGGAAAACATATAAAATATTTGGTCACTGGTTTTGATAAAGCTTTCAAATGCAATTGATCTGAGGCTTCTACAACATCTTCTATTGTTTTGTCTTTTTTTAGAATTCGAATAGGTTCACTTGATTTGCTATAAGCTTGATTTTTAAGTTTTCCTTTGAAAATAAAGTAATCTGCTTCTTTTTCAGAAATTGAATGTAATTTCATGAATTTTTGCTTCAAAACCAACAAATTCTCTTTTTCAGGTTTTTCATCAGACATTTGAATTTTCAATAAATCTCTATTAATTATCATCTTACACAACGAACTTAAGACAAAATCATCATTGAATTGCCAAGCTTTTATTACTCCCATTACATCGTGATCATCTAACAAAGCAAAAGTCTTAATCGTTTCTTTATCAAATGTTTCTAATGAAATTTTATTTTCCATAAAAAACAAAAGTGGTTTACTACATTCCAAATGAATTCCTTTTTGAGTCAATTCTTTAGCTCTTTTAAGGATTTTCATTAAAATAATTTCGGCAACAACACTTGTTTTATGTAAATACGCTTGCCAATACATTAATCTCCTTGCCACTAAAAATTTTTCTACTGAATAAATTCCTTTCTCTTCAATCACTAAAAAATCATCTTGAACGTTCATCATTTGAATCAAACGTTCGCTATTGATATTTCCTTCAGCAACGCCGCTGTAGAAACTATCTCTACGCAAATAATCCATTCTGTCCATATCCAACTGACTTGATATCAATTGATACATGAATTTTCTATGATATTCACCTTTGAATATTTTAATTGCTAATGACAATTTACCTTCAAATTCTTCATTCAATTCATTCATAAAAAGCAATGAAATTTCTTCATGATGCACATCCTCTACAATACTATTTTCCATAGCATGCGAAAATGGACCATGACCAATATCATGCAGTAAAATTGCAATTAACAAAGCATTTTCTTCATCCTTTGAAATTGCAACATATTTAAATTGAAGTGTTTGAATAGCTTTTTGCATTATATGCATACATCCCAAAGCATGATGAAAACGAGTATGATGAGCACCTGGATAAACTAAATACGACATTCCCATTTGAGAAATACGTCGCAAACGTTGAAAATAGGGATGTTGAATTAAATCGTAAATTAAGATATTTGGTATGGTAATAAATCCGTAGATAGGATCATTGAATATCTTGAGTTTATTGGTAGGATTCACAAACGAGCTGTTTTATTTTAAACAAATATAAGTTAATTGTTAAAAACAAAAAACTATTTTTTTAATGAGAAAACCTATCTTGATAGTAATTATTCTGAATTTGCTTAAACAATAGTTATTTTTTAGTTTCGATAAATGGAAAATAAAACAAAAATAACCGAAGAATGTACTATCAAAAATAGCTTAGATAAAGTATGGAAATATTGGACAACACCCGAACAAATAATGCTATAGGGTAATGCTTCAGAGGATTGACAATGTCCTAAAGTAAGTAACAATCTTAAAATTGGTGAACGATTTAGCTATACTATGGCCACCAAAGATGAAAGTTTTAGTTTTAGTTTGATTTTGAAGGAACTTACACTGAAGTAAACGAAAATAAATCTATTAAATATGTTTTAAATGATAAAAGAGAAGTAAGCGTCGATTTTATTGCTATTGGTGATATTGTTGAAGTTGTAGAAACTTTTGAAGCAGAAACTCAAAACCCATTGGAATTACAACAGTTTGGATGGCAGGCTATTCTTAATAATTTCAAGAAATTGGTAGAAAGTAACTAACTATTCTTTTTCTTTTCTACCACGTAAAATATCTTCTAAAGTAGAACACTTCACGATTTCTTCTTCGCCAAAAACTAACATCGGCAAATGAATGTACTCCACTGCCGATAAGTCTTCGTTTAAATAAAATTTCATATCGTCCAAATTGTAAAACCATTCCTTGTCAAATTGAACTTTATGAACAGTAGCGTCTTCCAACAACAATTTTTCCGTTAAAGGTTTCATTTTAATTAATATTTCAATAATTCCAACAATCCCTCTTCAAATCTAACTTTCGGCAAATATTGATCTTCCAATGCTTTTACAAACGGAATAGCACTTTCAATACTTCCAACACGTTTTACAGGTGCGTCTAAATATTCAAAACAATTCTCCATAATCATAGAAGAAATATCACTTGAAATACCACCAAATAAAGTGTCTTCTTGTAAAATAATACATTTTCCTGTTTTCTTAACCGAAACAAAAATAGTTTCAGTATCTAAAGGTTGTAATGTTCTTAAATCAATCAAATCCGCTTTAATTTCAGGGTTTTTAGATAAGGTTTCTAAAGCCCAATGAACTCCTGCTCCAAAAGAGATTATAGTTACATCATTACCTTCTTCAAGCACAGAAGCTTTTCCAAAAGGTAACGTATAATAATCTTTAGGAACATCTTGATACACTGAACGATACAATTGTTTGTGTTCAAAAAACACAACTGGATTCGGGTCGTTAATCGCTGTATTCAACAAACCTTTAAAATCGTATGGAAATGCAGGATAAACCACTTTTAAACCTGGAGTTTTGGTAAACCAAGCTTCGTTAGTTTGCGAGTGAAATGGTCCAGCTTGAGTTCCACCACCACAAGGCATTCTAACCACAACATCCGATTTTTCATTCCAACGATAATGTTGTTTGGCTAATAAATTTACAATTGGGTTAAATCCTGAAGAAACAAAATCAGCAAATTGCATTTCAACAATAGCTTTATGACCATTTATTGACAAACCATTAGCAGCAGAAACAACAGCACTTTCACAAATTGGGGTATTTCTAACTCTTCCTTTTCCAAATTGTTCTACAAAACCTTCAGTAATTTTGAATGCACCACCATATTCCGCAATATCTTGTCCCATAATAACCAAATTATCATGGCGTTCCATAGATTGTCTTAAAGCGGTTGAAATGGCATCAATTACTCTTATGTTTTCTATTTCGTTTGAAGGATTAACTTCTTCATATTTAAATGTTTCATAAACATCATCTAACTCTTCACTTAAATCAGCTACAACTTCAGGTTCAGTTTGAGTGATTGCCCAATGTTCATCGATTTCAGCTTTTATAGAAGCTTTAAATTCGGCATCTAATTCTTCTGATAAAACACCAACATTAACCAAATATTCTTTATAATTTGAAATTGGATCTTTAATTGCCCACATGTCCATCAACTCTTGCGGAACATACTTAGTACCACTCGCCTCTTCGTGACCTCGCATTCTGAAGGTTTTAAATTCCAATAAAACTGGTCGCGGATTTACTGCCAAAGACGCTTTCAATTCGGCAATTTTTGTATAAACTTCTAAGATGTTATTTCCATCAATAATGTGACTTTCCATTCCGTAACCAATGCCTTTGTCAGCAAGGTTTTCACAACGATATTGCTCGTTAGTTGGCGTTGAAAGTCCGTAACCATTATTTTCAATAACAAACAAAACCGGCAATTCCCAAACAGCAGCAATGTTTAATGCTTCGTGAAAATCACCTTCAGAAGTTGCTCCTTCACCAGTAAAAACTGCGGTTATTTTACCATTTTGTTTTAATTTATTAGCCAAAGCAATTCCATCAGCAACACCCATTTGTGGACCAAGATGCGAAATCATTCCAATAATTTTGAATTCTTGTGTTCCAAAGTGAAAACTTCTGTCACGTCCTTTGGTAAAACCAGTTTTCTTACCTTGCCATTGCGAAAACAAACGGTGCAATGGAATATCTCTACCTGTAAAAACACCCAAATTTCGATGCATTGGCAAAATGTATTCGTCTTGATCTAATGCAGCAGTAATTCCAACAGAAATAGCTTCTTGACCAATACCTGAAAACCATTTAGAAACTTTACCTTGACGAAGAAGAATAAGCATCTTCTCCTCTATTAATCTTGGTTTTAGCAGTTTTTTATATAAATCCAACAATTGAATATTGGACAATTCTTTTCTATCAAAGTTCATGTGATTGTTTATTTACGCTTGCAAAAATATAAAAAAAGGATTCTTTTATGCTAACCTTTTTGAGGAATTGTTTGCGGTTTTGATTGTTTTTTAATAATTCTCTTTCATTAATATGAATCATAGAAAGTCAAGTTGGTTTTTTGGAACACAGTTTGAAGAAATTAGAAAAATTTTAAAAATTCTTTGATTACCTGAATCAGTGTTACTAAACTCAATAAATATTTGTTAATAACTTACACACAATCAAAATAAAATTTTCATATATTTGTAGATATGATTGATATAAATCCAATTTTAGTTATTAACAAAAAAGTTTTAGTTCAGTTTAGTAATTTAAAAAGTCTAATTGCATTAGCCTAACAAATTATCTAGAGAATTATATTTAATGTTTTAGTATTTTAAATAATGTAATATGCAACAAATTCCTAGTGTTGACTTACGTGATTTCCTGTCGGATGATCCGGCACGTAAACAAAAATTTGTAAATGAAATCGGAAAAGCTTACGAAGAAATTGGTTTCGTAGCGTTAAAAGGTCACTTTCTTGATGACCAATTGGTTGAAAATCTTTATGCTGAAGTGCGTAATTTCTTTAATCTTCCTCTTGA
>CANGUP010000121.1 GCA_947457105.1 Flavobacteriaceae bacterium | reverse complement strand
TAGGACCATTTGTAAAGTCAACTCTGTTTACACTATTATTAGCAATTATAGTCATATCGCCTTTGACAAATCCTTGGTAACGAATTTTAAAGGGAACCGAAAGTTGAGCAAAATTAGTATTAATAACTAAAAGCATAGTTAGCAAAACTATTTTTTGAAAAGTAATTTTAGCATTCATGATTCTAAGTTTTTTAGATTTGGGTCTTTAAAACATTTGAAAAAATGGTTATTAACAATTCAAAATTATAATAAATATCGATCAAATGTATTATTTAGACGATTAAATGCTATTTTTTTACTGAATTTAAATACTATTTCCTGCTAATTTATAAAATTTGAACGTTTTTTCTTACATTTTTTTTAAAGTTATCAACAAAATAAATGCTATTTTTTATTATCTTTGCTTATGCTTTTTTCAGAAATTTTAGGTCAAGAACATATTAAAAACCACTTAATTAGAAGTGCAAGCCTTGGAAGAATTCCACATGCGCAACTATTTGTTGGTCAAGAAGGATGTGGAACTTTAGCAATGGCAATTGCCTATGCACAATATATCGTTTGCCAAAATTCTGGAAATGATAATATTGGACAGAATGAAGCTTGTAATTTAAAATTCAAGCACTTACAACATCCTGATTTGCATTTTATATATCCAACTGTTTCTACAGAAGATGTAAAAACAAAACCTAAAAGTTTAGATTTTATTCAAGAATGGCGCCAATTCATTACTGAAAATGTTTATGGTGGATTATTCGATTGGTACAAAATATTAGGAGTTCAGAATAAGCAAGGGATGATTCGTGTTGAAGATGCCTCTGAAATATTAAAATCATTAGCTCTGAAATCGCACGAAGGAGGATACAAAATAATGATTATTTGGATGGCAGATAAAATGAATTTAGAAGCATCCAATAAACTTTTAAAACTACTTGAAGAACCAACAGATAAAACAGTTTTTATATTAATTTCTGAAAATGAAGAAGATATAATTCAAACCATTCGTTCGCGTTGTCAAGTATTGCATTTTAACGGATTACCAGAAAATGTGATTTCTGAAGCTTTGGTTTCACGTGAAAAAATTGATGAAAAATTAGCATTTAAAATTGCACATCAAGCTCAAGGAAATTATAACAAAGCATTGCACTTTTTAAAAGAAGACCATGAAGAATTACCTTTTGAAAAATGGTTTGTCGACTGGATTCGAGCTGCATTTAGGGCTAAAGGAAATGCCGCAGCTATTCAAGATTTAATTGCTTGGAGTGATCAAATTGCAAGTTTAGGTCGTGAAGCACAGAAGAAATTTTTAAATTATTGTATCGATATGTTTCGTCAAGCATTATTGCTGAATTATCAAGCTGAAAAATTGGTCTACATGGAACCAACAGTTGATAAATTTAAACTAGAAAATTTTGCTCCTTTTGTAACAGGAAACAATATTACAGAAATTTTTAAAGAACTATCCGATGCATCTTACCACATTGAACGCAATGGAAATGCAAAAATTATATTGACTGATTTATCAATAAAACTTACTCGTTTAATTCACAAAAAATAAGCTATGAACAATACAGCATCAGTTTTGGTTTTAGTTTTTCTAACTATAACATTCATAATGTCAGCACACGATAAGCTTTTTCATTGGAATGATAATATGTCTTGGATGAAACCTCATTTTGAAAAAACTATTCTAAAAAACTTTGTTCCTCAAGCTCTAGGAGTTTTGGTCTTTTTTGAATTAATAGCAGGGATTTCTTGCGTTGTAGGAATCATAGAACTTTACATTAATGGTGGCAGAATGTTTGGTTTTTATGGTGCTGTTTTTTCTTGTATCTCACTACTAATGATGTTATTTGGTCAACGATTGGCAAAAGATTTCGATGGCGCTAGAACGATAGCTATTTACTTTGTTTTAGCTGTTTTAGGTGTTTTTTGGTTGAGCTAAACATTCAAACTCGCTTTAAACATTCTTAATTCTTCCCAAGAAAAATCATCACCTAATTGTTCTTTCATTGGTGTTAATGATTCTTCTTTATAGCCATAAAACGCTTTAGACAAAATTTCAATTTTATCTTCTGGTATAATATCATTGATGCTAACTGCTTTGTCTTGAATTAGTTTTGTAAAATGTGATAAAATTGTTGCAACAGTAAGCTTTCTCAAATTTGCAATATCTTCTATTGAATTTCTTTCTATCCAAAGTTCATATGTAATTTGAGACGTTGGTTTTTTTGGCGTTTTTTCCGACTTCTTTTTCTTTGGCTCGTAATAACTAAAGTCTTCTTTATCTTCTATAAAATTAAGATTGTTTCGTTTGAAATCTTCAACAACTCTCTCAATTTTGTTCAATTTGTAATTCTTTATTTCTGAAGAATTTAAACTTTCTTTGCTAATGGTCCTCCTGTTCATAATCGTTTCCATTAACAATTTTGCTTTCATTAATCGTAAAACAGCTTTGGTTTGCAAATCTTCTAAATCTAACAATTCGTCGTAAAATTGCTTTACTTGTTTGATTCTTTTTATTTCTTCAATTTTGTGTAAAATTTCATATTCTAGCTTATCTAATTTATCAAAAAAATAACTGTAAGCTGCTTGAATTCTATCATTAATAAATTGATAATCTGTAGTTTCTTGAGAAAATAATTTATTCAATTGAGAAATAAATTTCCTAGATGGATCAATAATTGAATCACAAAGTTCTAACTGTTCTGCAGCCCAATTGGCAGATTTAGACTTTACAGATTTATCACTATCAAGGAAACTAAATTTATGATTACGCCATTCTTGAGCAAGTTCAGTCCAATCAAAACTGTTTATTAAATAATTATGAATAAAGTTCTTAGTTTCATTTTGTAAAGCATTTTCTAAGTGATCTTCTGATGCTTTATTCAAAGAATAATCCATTACATCTTGATCGTTAGAAATTCCGTTCATTCTTAACGGAGAAAGCAAAATTAAGCCATTTAAAGAGCGTAAACGAGAAAGTGCAACATAGGCTTGTCCTGGAAGAAAAACTTGCGAAACATCAAGCGCTGCTTTGTCAAAAGTTAATCCTTGACTTTTATGAACGGTTATTGCCCATGCCAATTTAATTGGATAATGAACAAATGTACCCAAAACCTCTTCTTGAACCTCTTTTGTGTTCTCGTCTATGGAATATCTAATATTTTGCCATTCGTATTTTTCAACCTCAATGGTTTTATTTTCATCAGGAAAATGAATCATTATTTCTTTCTCAGAAATAGATTTTACAAAACCCATTTTGCCATTAAAGAACTTCTTTTCAAAAGACAAATCATTTTTAATAAACATGATTTGAGCACCAACTTTAAGTTCCAATTTTTCTTCAATAGGATAAATCTTATCTGGAAAATCACCGGTTATTTCTGCATAATATGTTTTTGATCTTCCTTCCAAATCCTGGAGAGATTCTGAATTTATAGTATCTGCTTTTACGTTATGTGTTGTTAGTGTTATGTAACCTTTATTTGCTTTTAAATCAAAATCTGGTTTAACAAATTCATTTAAAATTTGGATATCGTTTTGCGTTATTCGATTGTTTCTCAAATTATTAAGTACAGAAATAAAACGATCATCTGTTTGTCTAAAAATTTTCGAAAGTTCTATATACAAAGGAGGAAATTGTTCAATTACATGAGAATGAAAGAAGAATTTTCCTCTATAATATTGTTTTAAAGTTCGCCATTCTTCATCTCGAATTACAGGCGGAAGCTGAAGTAAATCGCCAATAAAAAGTACTTGTACACCACCAAATGGTTGAGTCTTTTTTCGAACTGATTGCAGCATAAAATCCATAGCATCCAATAAATCGGAACGTAACATACTGACTTCATCAATAATCAGTAACTCCATGTTTTTAATAACAGCTTTCTTTAATCCGCTCATTTTGAAATGTCTACGAAGTGTAGCGCGGCTTTCAAACTTAGAATTGTCTGGAAATTGTGGTGTAGAATTGTCTGGAATAAATCCGCCAAAAGGTAATTGAAACATAGAATGAATTGTTACGCCACCGGCATTTAAAGCCGCAATTCCTGTAGGTGCAACAACTACACAATTCTTGTGAGTGGTTCTAATTATTTCTTTGAGAAGAGTAGTCTTTCCTGTTCCTGCTTTTCCTGTAAGGAATACGGAACGGTTGGTTTGGTTGATAAATTGCAAAACATATTTTGCTTCTGCTGATACAAATTCCATGGCTTATATTTTAAAAAGCAAATATAAAAGTTTGTTAATCAATATACAAAGAAAAAACGCCTTCTTTTGAAAGGCGTTTATATGAAAATTTAAAACAAAATTATTTATTAGCTTCTTCTTTTTTATCTGCAGGTTTTTCTTCCTTTTTACCTTCTGCCTTATATTTATCGTTCACCAATTTGATTAATTCTTTAGTGATATCGTAACTATCTTTAGCATACAATACGGTAGCAGCTTCACCTGTACCAAAAACATAATCGTATCCTTTGTCTTTTCCGTATTCTTTGAAAATTTTCTTATATTTTGTTACTAAAGAATCCATTTCTTTTCCGCTTTCTGCTTGCAATTGTTGCAACATCCCTTGTTGAGCATATTGTAATTCTTGTTCTCTTTGTTGCAATTCTGCTCCTTTTTGTTGTGCCCATGCTTGACCATTAGCCATTGCATTTTGTTTGAAACTAGCTGCTTCACTTTGAAACTTTTCTGCAGCAACTTTCAATCTTGAATCCATTACATCAGCTTTGGCTTTGTATTTTTCTTCAATATCTTTTTTCTCTGTAGATTCATCCAAAAGTTTATTGGTATCAACATAAGCTGTTTTAAATTCTTTTGCGTCTGTAGTTTTGTTACATGATACAATTGCAACTGCCATTGCAAGACATACTATAATTTTTTTCATTTTAAAAGTGTTATATTTTTCTATTTGCCAAAAGTATAAAATTTTAGTCGGAAAAGATAAAAAGTTATAAAATTGGATGAATTTTAATAATATAAGTGTTTATTATTGTTTTACAAACTTAAATAGTAATTCTCTATTAAAAACGGATCGAAATAAAGCCGTTTAAGAAACCCTCTCGTTTTTGACAACCAAAGTGATTGTTGTGTTGAAAATGATTAAAATTTCGCTTTTATTTTAGTTTTTAGCATTTTTTATCACATAAATATGAGAAGAATACTCAGAATTTTGACTTCCTTTCCAATTTGATTTTAATCCGACGAAAAATGCTTTAATGAAATTCATTTTACCAGATTTATATTTTTCAGATAAAAGACTAACATAAAAACTATCAAACTTCATTGGAAGTACTTTTATTAATTCTAAATTTTCTTTGGAAAATAATTTTTTAATTGCTGTTTTTGAAAAATGCCACAAATGAATTGGCACATCATAAGCTGCCCAAAAAGCTCCATAATGTTTTGCATCGAATGATTTAAAATTTGGTACTGCAATAATAACCGTTCCGTTTGGTTTGATTAATCTTTTTAATTCTTTAATCTGGTTTTCTAAATCTGGTACATGTTCTAAAACATGCCACATTGTGATTACGTCAAATGAATTACTTTCTAGTTCTGAAAGATGTTCTACAAAGGATACTCCTTTTTTGATTGCAATTGTTTTAGCTTTATCGCTTGGTTCAATTCCAATTGTTTCCCAACCATCATTTTTACAAACCGATAAAAAATCACCAACTCCTGCTCCAATATCTAAAATTCTTCCTTTTGCAGATTCTGTATTTATTAACTTTAATTTATTTTTTAAAGCAATTCCTTTTACAAACTGATACATTTTTTCAAACAACGATTTGTTTCCATCAGTGTGAGAAATGTAATCTACACTTTCATAATAACTAGGAAGTTTTTCTAAAGAAGGTTGCGGATAAGTAATCAACATATCCAAATCTTCTTCATAAAGCAATTCAAAAGTTTCTTTTGAAACCGAATGATCTTTTACGTTTAAAAAATGTTTTGTCTTTTCAATATTCATTAAATTCTCTTTATTTATAGGTGTTAACAAGGTTAGTTTCACGTGGAACGTTTCTAAGTTAAAAGTTAGAAATACAAAATACGAAGGTTAAAATTCAATATTTATTTTACGTCGTGTTCTAAACTTTATTAATCTTGTATAGAATTATCTTCCCATGTAAATTAGCAATACTGAAATATCACTTGGAGAAACTCCGCTTATTCTTGAAGCTTGTGAAATTGTTACAGGACGTATTTTACTTAATTTTTGTCGTGCTTCAATTGACATAGATTTTATTTTATTGTAGTCGAAATCCTCCGGAATTTTCATATCCTCCAAACGTGTAAGTTTATCGGCATTGTTTCTTTCTTTCTCAATATAGCCCGAATACTTAACATTAATTTCGGCTTGTTCGATAATTTCTTTATCTAAATTATTATCCTCAATATATTGCTTTACTTTGTCAAACTTTATGAAATCGTCTAAATCAATTTGTGGGCGAGAAAAAACTTTAAACATTTTATCCGATTGAACCATTGGCGAACTTCCTTTGGCTTTTAAAACAGGATTTGCTTCATCGATAGTAACGCTAGTTTCTTTAAAGAAATTTACCATAGCATCACTTTTCGCAAACTTCTCTTCCATTCTTCGCATTCTCTTTTCTGAAGCCAAACCAATCTCAAATGATTTTGGCGTTAAGCGAGAATCGGCATTATCTTGTCTCAAAAGTGTTCTAAACTCAGCACGAGATGTAAACATTCTATATGGCTCTTCTGTTCCTTTGGTAATTAAATCGTCTATTAAAACGCCAATATAAGCTTCATCTCTTTTAAGAATCATTGGTTCTTGCTCTTTTACTTTAAGAGCAGCATTAATACCAGCCATCATTCCTTGAGAAGCCGCTTCTTCATAACCAGTTGTACCGTTTATTTGACCTGCAAAATATAATCCATTAACTAACTTTGTTTCTAATGTGTGCTTTAATTGTGTTGGTGGAAAATAATCATATTCTATAGCATATCCTGGTCTAAAGAATTTTACTTTTTCAAAACCCGCAACTGAACGTAATGCTTTAAACTGGACATCTTCTGGTAAGGATGTTGAAAAACCATTCACATAAACCTCGACAGTATCCCAACCTTCTGGTTCGACAAAAAGTTGATGTCTTTCTTTATCTGCAAAACGATTAATTTTATCTTCTATTGAAGGACAATATCTTGGTCCGAGTGATTTAATTCTTCCATTAAACATTGGTGACCTATCAAAACCTTCTCTCAAAATATCATGAACTTCAAGTGAAGTATAAGTCATGTGACAAGATCTTTGATGTATTAATGGTTTGGTTTCATCTGAATACGAGAACTTATCTGGATTTACATCTCCAGCTTCTTGTTGCATTTTAGAATAATCTAAAGAACGTCCATCAACTCTTGGTGGAGTTCCGGTTTTCATTCTTCCTGATTCAAAACCTACTTTTAATAAATCTTCTGTTATTCCATAAGCAGCACTTTCGCCAGCTCTTCCTCCTCCAAATTGTTTGTCACCAATATGAATCAAACCATTAAGAAAAGTACCATTAGTAAGAACAACAGTTTTAGCTTTAATTTCAATTCCCAAAGAAGTTTTTATTCCTACAATTTTTCCATTCTTGATAATCAAACCCGAAACCATTTCTTGATAAAAATCAACATTAGGAGTTCGCTCAAGCATTAATCGCCATTCTTCAGCAAAACGCATTCGGTCTGACTGAACTCTTGGCGACCACATTGCTGGACCTTTTGATTTATTAAGCATCTTAAACTGGATAGCCGTTTTATCAGAAACAATTCCCGAATACCCGCCAAGCGCATCAATTTCACGAACAATTTGTCCTTTAGCAATTCCGCCCATAGCAGGATTGCAAGACATCTGAGCAATGTTCTGCAAACTCATTGTAACCAACAAGGTTGAACAGCCTAAATTGGCGGCAGCAGCAGCGGCTTCACAACCAGCATGACCGGCACCAACAACAATAACATCGTATTTTTCTAAAAACATTTTATTTTGATTCGAGACAACTATATGCCCGATTTATTTATTGTTCCACGTGGAACGTTTGTAAATTAAAATTATAAAAAACAGTTAATGTTCCACGTGAAACATTTTGATTTTCTCGTCTTCCTTGGAGCGCATTAACAACTCCTCTTCTTCGGTTTTGTCCTTGTATCCACAATAGTGTAAAACACCATGAGCAAGTACTCTTTTGAGTTCTTCATCAAAAGTAACATCAAATTCTACGGCGTTTTCACGAACTCTTTCTATAGAAACAAAAATATCGCCATGTAATTCGTTTCCTACAGAATAATCAAAGCTAATAATGTCTGTATAATAGTCGTGATCTAAGTATTGCTTATTGATTTCAAGGATGTATTCGTCATCACAAAAGATATAATTAATATCACCTTCCTTTTTGTTTTCAGATGAAATAACATTTGAAATCCATGAAGAAAATTGTTCTTCGTTTTCAAGTTGAAACTCTAATTC
>CANGUP010000120.1 GCA_947457105.1 Flavobacteriaceae bacterium | reverse complement strand
TGCTGTAAATGTTACTGTTACAACTTCGCCTGGAATAGATGGACAAATAACTACTGTGGAATCTAAATTGTTTGCATAGTTTGTTGTAGCTCCACCTGGATCTGTAAATGTTCCTCCACATGCTGGTGGTGCAATTTGAGTAGTAAATACTGTTGGACCAGACCATGTACTAAAGTCTGTTACTGAACAAGCGCTTCTTACGTATACATTATAACAAGTGTCTCCTGTTAATCCAGTTAAAGTAAATGGATTAGTATTTGCTGTAACCCATCCTGTTGAAGCAGCAGTTGGTGCTGGTGATCCACAAGGTAAAGCTAATACGTGCCACTGTGTTGCAGGTCCTGCTGCATTCCATGTTATATTAGCAGAGGATGAAAGTACTGCAGAAGATGTAATTGAAAATGGTGCTGGACAAGCTGGAGGTAATGCACAAGTTACATTAGCAACCCATCCTGCTGCATTAGTAGTTGCATTACTTCTAAATCGGAATGTTAAACATCCATCAACACTTGAAGATGTGAATGAACCTGGATTAGTTGTACCCCAATAAGAACCTGCTAAACCTCCAGGAACAGTTCCTGCAGGATTACCGCTTAAAAATTGAGGTGATGCAACAGAATTTCCATTAAATATGTATAAACCATCATTACTCGCTTGAGTATTGAATGCTGTAAATGTTACTGTTACAACTTCGCCTGGAATAGATGGACAAATAACTACTGTGGAATCTAAATTGTTTGCATAGTTTGTTGTAGCTCCACCTGGATCTGTAAATGTTCCTCCACATGCTGGTGGTGGAACTAAAGTATTAAACAAAAATGGACCAGACCAAGCACTAAAAGTTCCATTTCCACAATCTGCTCTTACCCAATATTGATAAGCTGTATCAGGATTTAAACCTGTAATAGGATTTGTTGTATTAGAACTTGTTTGGGTACCAGCGCCGGCTGGAATTGGTGAACCGGCTGTTTGCACAACATATTCCCATGAAGTTGCTCCTCCTGGATTACTCCAAGATAGGTTTCCTCCGTTCAATGATATTCCTGTTACTGCTAAGTTTGTTGGCTGAGCACAATTTAACTGTTGAATAACCAGAGAGTAAGCATATGTTTGAGCTGCTGTTGTTCCAGAAAGTACAATAATATATTGTTGACCCGCTGTTACGTTTAAACTTGGAATTGATCTTACTGTATTGGTAGTATTAGCAACACCAGCCAAACAAGTAGCGCCAACATTAGCACAACCTTGATATACAAAAATTGAAGAGCTATTTGAACCTGGAGTCATAGTAATACTAATAGCGCCAGTAGTTGTAGGTGTGTACGAATAAAACACATCATTTCCTGTCATGAAATTTGTGGCTGAACCACAAGATGTTCCCTGATTGGTATCTGTTGTGTCTCCATAATTAGCTGTATTATCATTTGTACTATAAGGTAGTGTAGTAACCGTAATTGGAGCTACGCATGATAAGCCAGGTGTTGTGGTTGCAAAATTAAAAGGACCTACCCAGTTACTTGAACCATCTGTACAAAGAGAGCGAACATAATAAACGTATGCTGTGCCTGGTAATAATCCTGTTGCAGGATAAGGCAACGCGCCATTGTAAACAACTCCAACTCCTGTTTGAGTTCCAGTTGCTGATGGAAAAACTTCAATTTCCCATGAAGTTGAACCACTTGGGTTTGTCCAATTTAAATTTGCTGAATTCTGTGTAATTGAACCTGCTGATAAATTTGTAGGTTCTAAACATCTTTGAACTAATCTTATATCATCTACTAACCATCTGTCGCCACCCAAACCTGCTGTAGGCTGAGTATAACGCATTACAAAAGCAATGTGAACTTGATCTCCGGCAAAAGCAGAAAGATCTATAACCTTTTCTTCATATATATTGTATGTTGTACTAAGAGTAGCTTCTGTCCATTGAGCTGGAGTATTAATATAATTAGCAATATTTGTTTGACTACCTGCACCTTGATCAGTTACATTAAAAACTTTGATTAAATACTCTGTCCCATTAGCACCACTGATGGTTGATCTTGTCCAAAAACGTAATTGACCATTTGCAGGAACAGTTACTAATGGAGTGGCTAAATAATCTTCAGAAGTATTATTTATTCCAATGTTTTCTCGATCCATATAGGCAGAGTTCACTCCTTGATAAACATTCGCTAAAACAGAGTTGATACCCCATCTTCTTGTTAAACCAACACCGTTATCAAAAACAGCCCATTGGTTTCCTATTGCTCCAGTACCCAAAGTCCATGGTGTTGGTGTTGTTGGCGTTGGTAAATCAGCACCTGTGGTACCTTCAAATCCTTCGGAACCTGGAGTAGGAAACTGAGAATAACCAACTATTGTAAACAATAAAGCAACAATTAGTAAAGTAATTTTTTTCATTAACGTAGTAATTTAGGTTAATTAATTTTTTGTGTTTGTTTGGTTTTAATCTCCAAATTTAACAAAATTTATAAATAAAGCTATAAAAATGGTGTTTTTAACTAAATAAAATTGCTGAAAATATTTCATGTTGTAGATTGTCGATTTTTTGTGCATTTTATCTATTTTTGCGCATAGAAAAGAATATTATGTTAGAAAAAGAAAAAATAGATTTTGAAAAAACAGTCATAATTGGTATTGTAACTCAAAATCAAAATGAGGAAAAACTTGTAGAATATTTGGATGAATTAGAATTTTTAACTTTTACTGCTGGAGGTGAAGTTGTAAAAAGATTTTGGCAAAAAATGGACAAACCTAACCCGAAGACTTTTCTTGGAACAGGGAAAATGGATGAGATTCATCTTTATGTAAAAGAACATGAAATATCTACAGTGATTTTTGATGATGAATTATCACCTTCTCAACAAAAAAATATTTCAAAAATTTTAGATTGTAAAGTATTAGATAGAACCAATCTTATTTTGGATATTTTTGCTCAACGAGCTGAAACTTCATATGCTAGAACACAAGTAGAATTGGCTCAATGTCAATATTTACTACCAAGACTTTCTGGAATGTGGACGCATCTTGAAAGACAAAAAGGAGGTATTGGTCTTCGTGGTCCAGGAGAGACAGAAATTGAAACCGATAGACGAATTGTTAGAGATAGAATTGCTTTATTGAAAGAAAAAATTAAAACTATAGATAGACAAATGTCTGTTCAAAGAAGTAATCGTGGCGCAATGGTTAGAGTAGCTTTGGTAGGATATACAAATGTTGGAAAATCAACTTTGATGAATGCTGTTGGAAAGAGTGATGTTTTTGTAGAAAACAAATTATTTGCCACTTTAGACACAACTGTTAGAAAAGTTGTAATTAAAAATTTACCCTTCTTATTATCTGATACTGTTGGGTTTATTAGAAAATTACCAACGCAATTAGTTGAATCTTTTAAAAGTACTCTTGACGAAGTTCGCGAAGCTGATTTGTTACTTCATGTAGTAGATATTTCACATCCAGATTTTGAAGATCATATAGCGTCTGTAAATCAGATTTTAATGGATATTAAAAGTAATGATAAACCAACCATAATGGTTTTCAATAAAATTGACGCCTATAAACATCTTACTATAGAGGAAGATGATTTAATGACCGAAAGAACAACTAAACACTATACTTTAGAAGAATGGAAAAAAACTTGGATGAGTAATGTTGGTGAAAAAAACGCTTTGTTTATTTCTGCAACAGAAAAAGAAAACTTTGAACAATTTAGAGAAATCGTTTATGAAGCTGTAAGAGAAATTCATGTAACAAGATTTCCGTACAATAAGTTTCTTTATCCAGATTATAAAGATGCTATAGCACAAGAATAAAAAAAAATGCCTTTAGAAAAAAAATATCTAAAGGCTTTTTAATTTATTAATGACACTAATTAAAAACCATAATTTAAACCTAAACCAAATAATTGTCTTGTTTGAAATCCTCTAAATGCATTATCATGATATATCGAATGAAAAGCTATATTTGAAGACAACCATTTGTTTAGTTACATTACCACCTTTATTTGATAGTCTAAATCTACATTTTGTGAGTCTTCAAGATAATTAGAATATAAATTTAAAATATTTTCAACAGAAACATTTTCTGCAACATTAAATTTATAATATCCTGATAAAGCTGCTCCAAATTCAAAACATAAATTTTTACCAAGATCTACACCAAAAGATCCAGAATCTGCAAGAACTTGAGCATTAACAATAATAAATCTAAATGTAGCAGGAGCAATATTAACTTTTAAATTATCACTCTTTTTCCATAACATACCTGGACCAACTTGAATAAATGCAGGGCTTAGAAAACTTGTTGTCTTTGGCAAATTCCAACCAGCAGGATTTACACCTAAATTAGTTGTGAATTGAGATTAAAATTTAAAAATCCTGAATAATACCAATATCCTTTAGCATTTTTACCATATAATGAATTAAAATCTATTCTATCATCTGATTTTAAAAATTCTGAACCTTGAATTTTAGTAACACCATAACCTAATAGTAATTTATTATCCCAAGTAATGTTATCTTTTTTGTAGTTGAAATCATAATTTAAACTACCATTTATAGATATGTTACTTTGTCCTCCAGCTAACCAATTGTTGAAATTTGCTTGATTAAAAAGAGCGGTAAAAGTCCCTTTTTTAAATCATCCATTAGGTTTATCTGCAGCAACTTTTGCAGCTTCTTCAGTTTTTTTAAGTTCTCTTTTTCTAAGGTTTGAGCAATTGATAAACTCACAGTCATTAAAAAACTATTGAAAGTAAAATTTTTTTCATTTTGTTTTGTTTTAAAATTTTCGAGTGCAAAGGTAAAAATACATTTGACTTTAACATACCATATGAAAAAATGTAAGATACTGATTTTGTTTAATTTAAACTACTTTTTCTTGTATAGTGGCACAGCAGAACATGCTTCGCCATACATTATGCTTTTTGCAACTCGTTGAAGATTTTGAATTGCAATGATGTAAGCATTTTCTGGTACTGGTTTTTTAGAACAACCTTTTAAAATTACAGGCTTATCTTGATATGTAGAATAATCAATTTGAGACAAAATCTCTTGATACAACAAATTATCTAAATCAGATAAATTACCCAAAACAACCTTTTTTGCAAATGGTGAAACATAAACAGTAACAAGGATACTTGCCCAAGCGGGAATTATGGCATCTGTAGAACAATTAATTGCAATTAATTGCCCTTGATATTGTGACCATTCATGAATTTTTAATGATTCACGAAAGTCTTTCTCTTTCAAAAGAAATCCTTTATAAAGCCATTTTGATATGTCTATTTGAGTTCGAACTCCATTTGGATAATAATCTTCCAAATCGAAAACTTCAAGAGCAGAATTGGCAACTTTATTTATTATTTCTTCTGACATTTTACAACATTCCTAATTCTAGTTTTGCTTCTTCACTCATTAAATCTTTGCTCCATGGTGGATCAAAAGTGATTTCAACTTCGCATGATTTAACAACATCAATTTTAGTTACTTTCTCTTCTACTTCACGAGGCAAAGTCTCTGCAACTGGACAATTTGGTGATGTTAAAGTCATCAATACTTTTACTTCATTATCCTCATTAATCATAACGTCATATATCAAACCTAACTCATATATATCAACAGGGATTTCTGGGTCGTAAATTCCTTTTAAAACCTTTACTACATTCTCTCCTAAATTAATTTCGTCTTTAAATTCTTCCATTTTATTTATATGTAACTGAAGTTAAATTTATTATATAATTAATATTTTCTATTTCTTCTATCCCACTTTCTAAATTTTCAAAAACATAAGGTGTGACATATTTTGATAAATTACTGTTTTTCTTCAAAATATTCTTGTATAAAATATCCTGAATATTTTCTGAATATTCTGCATAATCATTGTTTAAAGAAATCAATTTTTTTTCAATTTCCTCAAATTTAATTTTATAACTAACACTAGGAAAATCTCTTTTTTCAATTCTTGTATTAAAATTAAATTCTTGTCTATATTCAAATTTAAAATATTGTTCAGATAAATACTTTTTAAATGCATTTTTTGTTTCTTCATCGTATCTAGTAACATAAAAAACAGTTACTCTGCTAGGAATGTAATGGGTTCCTTTATATACTTCATTGGTATGATATAGAATTGCAGTTAATTTTCTTTCTTGATCATTATTCATATTTTTATATAATGCAAAAAAACTTTTTTTTGTAGTATCAGTTGGATGGTTTCTTAATGTTACTTTTACAGCTGGAAAATCTATTGCAAAAGCAATTGAATCTCCATATACACCATCTTTAGATAGTATATATTTTGACTTTTTTTCATATACAAAATGAATCTCTTTTGCGTTTTCAGGTGCTTTTTCAAAAATTGTCTGAGAAAAGCAGGTTGAGAAACTTAAAAGAACTAAAATAGTAAATAAATTTTTCATCTTTAATTCTTTACACTAAGCGCTAAAGCATACATTTTTATTTGTTTAACCATTGATACCAAACCATTGGCACGTGTTGGAGAAAGATGTTCTTTCAATCCTATTTCGTCTATAAAGTCGGTATTTGCTTCTAAAATGTCAGCTGCTTTTTGATTTGAAAAGGCTCTAATCAATATAGCAATTATTCCTTTGGTTAAAATAGCATCACTATCTGCAGTAAAAACTATTTTATCTTCGTTTTGTTCTGCATGAACCCAAACTTTTGATTGGCAACCTTTTATGATATTATCTTCTGTTTTGTACTGTTCATCAATTAAAGGAAGTGCTTTCCCTAAATCGATAATATACTCATAACGTTGCATCCAGTCGTCAAACATCGAAAATTCATCAACAATTGTGTCCTGTATTTCTTGTATCGTCATATTATGCTGAATTATTTCAGTATCAATTATTATCTATTTATTCCTCTTTAACCAAAGAAACCAATTTGTTCACAAACTTTTCAATTTCAACAGGTGGATAACCATGGTCGAAATTTTTGGTTTGATATTCTTTCTCTTGATAATTTATTATTAACTTCGCAATAGCTGCACCATCATAAACTCTTTTTTGAGTTGGATCTTTATAAGTTGACAAGCTATCAAGTTTTATTTTTTCAAAATATCCAACTAACTCTTTCCAATCAGCATCAGAAATTTTGGAAGTAACTCCTTTATCAGATAAGTCTCTTTCTCTAGAAACCGAAATTTCTTGATTTTGTACTGTTAATTTTTGATAAAAACCGCGTGTGTTAGCAGTATAAACAATTTTTGTATTAGCAATATCGTTTTTAGCTTCTTGTGAACATCCTTTTGCCATGAAAATGGTTAGTACTAATATTGTAAATACTTTCATATGTTTAAATTTTATTTTTTAGCGGTAACATACACCTTTTTAATTATTGGTGTCTGCTTGCACAAACATTTTGTTAATGGAGATTTCATAATGATTGTTTAAGTTAGCATCATTTTAGCTTTTTTAACAGCTTCGACAAATATATCGATTTCTTCCTCAGTATTATAAAAAGCAAAGCTTGCTCTAATAGTTCCTGGAATACAAAAGAAATCCATTATCGGTTGTGCACAATGATGCCCAGTTCTTACTGCTATTCCTAATTTATCAATTATGGTGCCAATGTCATAAGGATGAATGTCATCAATATTAAACGAAATTACAGAAGCTTTTTCTTTAGCCGTTCCATAGATTTTTAATCCTTCTATTTCTAAAAGTTTTTTTGTTCCGTATTCTAACAATTCTTGTTCGTAGTTAGCAATATTATCAAAACCTATTCCATTCATGTAATCAATTGCTGTTCCAAGTACAATTCCACCTTCAATGTTGGGTGTTCCTGCTTCAAATTTATGAGGCAAATCGGCATAAGTAGTTTTTTCAAATGAAACCGTTGCAATCATTTCACCACCACCTTGATAAGGCGGTAATTTTCGAAGCCATTCTTCTTTTCCATATAAAATTCCAACGCCTGTTGGTCCACAAATTTTATGTCCAGAAAACACATAAAAATCACAATCTAAAGCTTGAACATCAGGTTTTAAATGCGGTGTTGCTTGTGCGCCATCAATCAAAATAGCAGCACCAACTTCATGTGCTTTTTTAATCATATATTCAATAGGATTAATCGTTCCTAAAGCATTTGAAATATGATTTACAGTTACAATTTTAGTTTTATTTGAAAGCAAATTATCATACACTGATAGTATTAATTCACCAGCCTCATTCATTGGAATTACTTTCAAAACAGCTCCAGTTTTTTCACACAACATTTGCCAAGGCACAATATTACTATGATGCTCTAAAGCAGAAACTAAAACCTCATCGCCTGTCTTCAAAATTGAAGCAAAACCATTTGCAACAGCATTTATAGAATGTGTAGTTCCAGATGTAAAAATTACTTCGTATGGGAATTTAGCATTAATATGATTTTGAATTTTACCACGAGAAACCTCATACGCATCGGTAGCATCTTGACTTAATTTATGTACTCCTCTATGAATATTTGCATTCAAATGTTCATAGTATTTTGTAAT
>CANGUP010000119.1 GCA_947457105.1 Flavobacteriaceae bacterium | reverse complement strand
TCGTAATTTTAGCCAATGTTTAAAGAAACTTACAAAATTATAGGAGTAATGTCAGGCACTTCGCTTGACGGAATCGATTTAGCACACATCAATTTTACCATAAAAGACAACAAATGGAGATACGAAGTTCTGGAATCTGAAACCATTTCTTATTCTCAAGATTGGTTAAACAAATTGAAAGTTGCCGTAAGTTTTTCTAGAGAAGATTTAATTGAATTAAATGAAGAGTATACCGAACTTTTAGGGTACATCATAAAATCATTTATTGCAAATCATAAAATAAAAAATCTTGATGCCGTTTGTTCGCATGGACATACTATTTTACATCAACCTCAAAATGGTTTTACACTACAAATTGGAAATCTTCCAAAAATTGCAGAAATAATTCAAGAAAAAGTAGTTTGTGATTTCCGAGTTCAAGATGTAAAATTGAGCGGTCAAGGTGCGCCATTAGTGCCAATTGGCGATAGAATTTTATTTTCAGAATATGATTATTGTTTGAATTTAGGTGGATTTTCTAATGTTTCTTTTGAAGATAATTCAAAACGTATTGCTTTTGATATTTCACCTGTAAATACTGTTCTAAATTTTTATGCCAATAAATTAGGATTAAATTACGACGACAAAGGAAAAATCGCTCGATCAGGAAATATAAATTCGGATTTATTGAAAGAATTAAACACTTTAGATTATTACAAAAAACCGTTTCCAAAATCGCTCGGATTTGAATTTGTAAAAGAAATTGTGTTACCATTAATTGAAAAACATTCTATTTCAATTGAAGATAAAATGCACACTTTTACCGAACATATTGCTTTGCAAACTTCATTAGCATTACCAAACAAAACCGGAAAAATTCTGATAACTGGTGGCGGAGCTTACAATGATTTTTTAATTGAAAGAATGCAATTTCACTTACCAAATATCAAAATCATAATACCCGACAACAAAACATTAGAATTTAAGGAAGCATTAATTTTTGCTCTTTTAGGCGTTTTGAAATTACGAAATGAAATTAATGTTTTGAGCAGTGTTACTGGAGCGATGAAAGATCATTCATCTGGTATTATTTATCGTTAATTCATTCTATAAACAATTCCCGAAGTAATTACAAAATTTGGTTCCAACCTATTTTCAGCATTTGAATTCACTGGCTCGAAATTGCTTTGTAAAAAATCCACATCTCGTCTCATGGTCATACCTGGTTTTATTTCTAACCAAAATTTACCATGAATCTTTATTTGGGAAAAAACAAAGAAATTAGCATTTAACAACTTTAATCTATCATAATTTGGATCTTCTACTTCAAAAATAGAAGAGTTTAATGTTGCATTCAATCCATAGTGAAATTTAGGATTACTTCTCATTAACAGTAAAACTGATGTTGGTAATGTTGCATTAAACTTCATTTTTTGTTTTTCATAATTAAAAATAAAAAAAGGAAGCAACACATTTTTACCAAAATCATTGTTATAACTTAAACCTGTTGCCCATCGAATGGATTTATTTTTTTGTGATTGTCTCATATAACCAAAAGAGATCGCTGGAAAAATTGCATTGTTTGTTATAGCTATATTATTTTCGGCTCTGTAGTTTACCCTAGCATTTCCAATCAAGAAATTTTTAGCATTCTTAGTGTAAACAAATGATGTAGAATAAGATAAATCTGTTAAATTATTTTCATTAACATCAGCATCCAAAAGGACAGTTTTGTATGAGAAAGCGTTGTCCCATCTCATTTTTTTTGCAATAACTTTAGTTTTTAAGTTGTATTGAAAATCAATATTGGATTGTTCAATGTTTCCAAAACCATTATCAGAAGATGGTGCATAATACGAATAAAATAGTGATGTTCTATTTTCTACCTGAGAATATATCTTTACAAAAGAAAAGATCATTACAATAACTAATACAAACTTTGTTTTCATACTAAATTTTATATATTCAAAATAATTAATTTTTTTTCTAATCAAAAACTGCTATTAAATTAAAAAAATGTCGCAAATTTTTTATCTTTAATATGCACGCAGTCAAATTTAAATAATTTTATAAAAATCACAACACAATAAAATATATTTTGCTAAAATAGGAAACTATATTTATAAAAGTGAAATTTCACATACCAAATATAATACTCTTAATTCCTAACAACAAAACATTAGAATTATAAGGAAGCCTTATTTTTTGCTAATTTAGTTGTTTTGAAATTACTTGAAAAAGTAATGTTTTAAGTAATGTTCTTGGAACTAAAATAGAATATTGCTATTTATTAGTATATTAAAACACCATTTTGTTTACAGAATTATATCTTTTAAAAACCTTATATTTGCAACACAAACAGACTACATAAACAAGCAATGAAAGATTTACTTAAAAAATTTGAAAATAAACAACCCGAAATAATATTCAACTGGAAAGATAGCGAAACTGAAGCTGAAGGTTGGACAGTAATCAACTCACTTCGTGGCGGTGCAGCTGGTGGTGGAACTCGTATGAGAAAAGGATTAGACATGAACGAAGTTTTATCGTTAGCCAAAACGATGGAAGTGAAATTTTCGGTTTCTGGTCCGGCAATTGGTGGCGCAAAATCTGGAATTAATTTTGACCCGAATGATCCTCGCAAAAAAGGTGTTTTACAACGTTGGTACAAAGCCGTTTCACCATTATTGAAAAGTTATTACGGAACAGGTGGCGATTTGAATGTTGACGAAATTCACGAAGTAATTCCCTACACAGAAGAATGTGGCGTTTGGCATCCGCAAGAAGGCGTTTTTAACGGTCATTTCAAACCAACAGAAGCTGATAAAATTAATAGAATTGGACAATTGCGTCAAGGTGTTATCAAAGTAATTGAAAACCCAAAATTCTCACCTGACGTTTTAAGAAAATACACCGTTGCAGATATGATTACAGGTTATGGCGTGGCTGAAGCAGTTCGTCATTATTTCAACACCTATGGTGGTGATGTTAAAGATAAAAAAGCCATTGTTCAAGGATTTGGAAATGTAGGTTCGGCAGCAGCTTTTTATCTTGCAGAAATGGGCGTGAAAGTTATCGGAATTATTGACCGCGATGGCGGAATCATTAACGAAAGTGGTTTCTCATTTGAAGAAATCAGACGATTATTTCTAAATAAAGACGGAAACAAATTGGTTGCAGAAAATATGATTCCATTTGAAGAAATCAACCAAAAAATATGGACGATTGGTGCCGATATTTTTGCTCCTTGCGCAGCATCAAGATTAGTAACAAAAGATCAATTGGATAATTTAATAGAGTCTGGTTTAGAAGTGATTTCATGCGGTGCGAATGTTCCTTTTGCAGATAAAGAAATTTTCTTTGGACCAATTATGGAAGAAACGGATAGCAAAGTGAGTTTGATTCCTGACTTTATTTCCAACTGTGGAATGGCAAGAGTTTTCGCTTATTTCATGGAGAAAAAAGTTCAAATGACTGATGAAGCAGTTTTTTATGACATTTCTGAAACTATCAAAAAAGCTATCGAAAAAACATACGATTTAAATAATTCAAAAGTAAACATCAGCGCAACTGCATTTGAAATTGCACTAAAACAATTAGTATAAAATGAAACCAAAAGGATTATTCCAATCATTTTTTGAAAGCGAAAAAGCCGGTGGATTGGTTTTACTTATCTGTACGGTTATTTCTTTAGTCTTGGCAAACTCTTCCATTTCTGAGGAATATATTGCTATGTGGCATTACCAAATTGGCAGTCACAATGCCGAGCATTGGGTAAATGATGGTTTGATGACCATTTTCTTTTTGTTAATTGGATTAGAATTAGAACGAGAAGTTTATAAAGGTGAATTATCCAAAATAAAAGATGCCATTTTACCTATTTCAGGTGCTTTGGGTGGAATGTTAATTCCTGCTTTAATCTATTTTGCTTTCAATACTGGAACTCCTACAGAACACGGAATCGGAATTCCAATGGCAACAGATATTGCTTTTGCAATTGGAATTTTATCATTATTAGGAAACAGAGTACCAATTTCACTCAAAATTTTTCTAACTGCACTTGCTGTTATTGACGATTTGGGTGCGATAATTTTAATTGCACTTTTTTATACCAAAACCATTTACTTTACCAATCTAATTATCTCTCTTTCTATTTTTGGAGTTCTTTTGATAATGAATCGATTGAAAGTAACTAACTTGATTTTATATCTTGTTGGAGGGATTTTTATGTGGTATTTTATGTTGAATTCTGGAGTTCACGCTACAATCACTGGCGTTTTATTAGCCTTCGCTCTTCCTTTTGGAAATGGAAGTTCTAAAACTATTTCTTCTCAATTACAACATTGGTTGCATCATCCTGTAGCTTTTATCGTTATTCCGATTTTTGCATTGTGTAATACAGCTATTGTGATTAGCAAGGATTGGATTCACAATTTTTCTGAATCCTATTCGTTAGGCATCATTTTTGGATTGGTACTTGGGAAACCTATTGGAATTTTTCTTTTTACCTATTTAGCAGTAAAATTAAAATTCACCCATTTACCGGAAGACTTGAATTGGAAAAAAATTATAGGAGTTGGATTTCTTGGTGGAATTGGTTTTACCATGTCTATTTTTGTTACGCTTTTAGCATTTGAAGACAATCAAATAATTACTAATTCTAAGTTTATGATATTGATTGGCTCATTAATTTCAGGTATGATTGGATTTATTTGGCTTAAAAAAAGTTTATCAAATGTTAATCCCTTGCACGAAGATTAACAATTTTTAATATATTTCAACGTTAAAACATATAAACAGTAATTATGAGTTTAGATTCTACACCTGCTGACAAAAGAAAATCGCTTTTAATCGCGACACTTATCTATGGAGTATTGCTATTGATTATGTTTTTTATACGCTTTTGGCCTCCATCAGATGCTGAACTTGCTCTATTAGCTGGCGGCGGTGGCGGTGGCGGAGTTACAGTTAACTTTGGCGACACCGACTTTGGCTCTGGTGCAGATTTTCAGAGTAAAGAATTAGATGTTAAAGAAGTTTCAAAAAACAATGAAGCAGAACCAACTCCTGAACAAGATATAATTTCTGAAGATACCGATGCAGATAAAACGGATGCTGTAATCCCTAAAACAAAACCTGTAAAAAACCCAAAACCAATTGTAAAACCTGAAATTAAGAAACCCGCTGAAGTAAAAAAACCTGTCAAAAAAGTTGATGATGCTTTGGCTAACATCTTAAAAGGAAATAAAAAAGGTGGTGATGGAAACAGTGGAACTTCTGGAAATCAAGGTCGTGCTAATGGTGACATAAACTCTTCAGGATATTCTGGAACTGGGGGTTCTGGAGGTGGAACTGGTGGCGGAAACGGAACTGGCAATGGAACAGGAACAGGACATGGAAGCGGTTCAGGAAGTGGTGGCGGAAACGGAAGTGGTAATGGTTTAGGTAACGGTTCTGGATATGCTTTAAATGGTAGAAAAGCATTAGAAAAACCCAATCCATCAAACAATTGTAATGAAGCTGGAAAAATTGTAGTTGAAGTAACAGTTGATAAGAATGGAAAAGTAATAAGTGCCGAAAGAAAAAGAGGTGTATCGGGAGTAAGCGTGAGTAGTTGCTTAATGGCAGAGGCTAAAAAAGCCGCATTGAATACAAAATGGTCTCCAAGTCCTACAGGTGCAGAAAAACAAGTAGGAACCATAACTTATAATTTTAGCTATGAATAAATATTCAATACAATGGCAATCTAGTCCTGATTGAAATGTAAATAAAAAATGCTTCCATTGTTTGGAAGCATTTTTTATTGTAATGAAAAGCAGGAAAATGGAATATTAATAAATCCCGAACCATTCGCTCCTATTTAGAATTATTAGTTGCTATGACAAACTTTAATTTGTTCTTAACACCTATTTGTAATACATCAACTAAATCTTGCACTTGAAGATTAAATGGAATTCTAACCACAACTGTCTGATCTTTAGCATCACCCATTTGAGCTAGCAAAGAAGCTTCAAGTTGATCAAAAGCTACTTCTTGCTTATCTAGATAAAAACGTTTGTCTTCAGTTACTGACAAGCTTATAAGCTGCTTGTTTGTTTTTTCACTTGTTTTTGATTTTGGCAAGTTCATTTTTATCACGTTAGGATTTGCCAAGGTAGAAATGATTAGGAAAAATAACAACAAGAAAAACATAATGTCGCTCAAAGATGACGTAGCGACTTCTGCGTGAAATCGTTTATTTCGTTTTACCATTTGGACGTTGAATTATGTTAACAAAATCTAGTACTTGTTTTTGAATTGCAAGTGTAAAACTATCAATTCTACCATTATACAAGTGATATGCAGAATAAGCAATAAGACCTACTAATAATCCTGCACCTGAACTAATCATTTTTTCATATAAACCTTCAGTAATATTACCTATACTAATATCTTCTGTTTGTGAAATACTATAGAAAATTTTAATAACTCCTGAAATAGTTCCTATAAAACCAAATGTTGGAGCAACACCTGCAATAAGTCCTAATTGACCAAGTTTCTTTTCCATTTCACCAACTTCAATATTAGCAGCACGTTCCATATTTGATTCAATTTCTGAAATTGGTCTTCCAATAGTTAGAATACCTTCTCTAAGGACATAACCTGAAGCTGTATTACTTCTGTCGGCAACCGAAACTGCCATATCAATATTTCCTGCATTCAAATTATCACGAATATCACGAATTAAATTTGGATCAATCACTGCACGTTTATGGATATATAAATAACGCTCGATAATTATATAAAAAGTATAAAAAAGTAAAAGAGCAATTGGAATAAGGAAAAAACCTCCTTTTAAAATAAATCCTAAAACGGAAATTTCAGTTGTATTTACAGTGCCTTCAATTAAAGCTCCTGTAGCTTGAGCGATAGTATCATTTTGGACTTGAAGAAAAAAATTAATCATATAAATTAGATTTTTGATTTAGTTGTTAAAAATAATCTCAAATTTGCACTAAAGATAAATTCTAATACAATATTAAACTACAAAATTGGGAAAATATTTTGTTTAAAGATTATTTTATTAAAAAGAAATGAACTATCAAGAAACTATAAATTGGATGTTTAGCCAACTACCTATGTATCAAACACAAGGTATATCAGCATATAAAAAAGATTTAACTAACGCACTATCACTTGCTAAGCATCTTAATCATCCTGAAAGAGATTTAAAATGTGTTCATGTTGCAGGAACTAATGGTAAAGGCTCTACTTCTCACCTACTAGCATCAGTCATACAAGAAGCAGGATATAAAGTTGGACTTTATACATCACCACATTTAAAAGATTACAGAGAAAGAATCAAGATAAACGGCAAAGAAATTTCAGAGGAATTTGTATGTGAATTTATATCAAAAAATAAATCTTTCTTTGAAAAAAACCAATTAAGTTTCTTCGAAATGACCGTTGGACTCGCTTTTGAATACTTCAAAAAAGAAAAAACGGATATCAACATAATCGAAGTTGGTATGGGTGGAAGATTAGATTCAACTAACATAATAAAACCTTTAGTTTCGATAATAACAAATATTGGTTTAGATCACACACAATTTCTAGGAAACACATTAGAAGCTATCGCATTTGAAAAAGCCGGAATAATAAAAGATGAAACACCTATAGTTATTGGTGAATATACAAAAGAAACAAAAAGTGTTTTTTTAAATAAAGCTGAAGAAACTAATTCAAAAATTTTCTTAGCATCAGATTTGATTGCAGAAACTTATCCTTCAGAATTATTAGGTGATTATCAAACTCATAATAAAAGAACTGTTCTTCAAACCATTAAAGTTTTACAAAGTCAAAATGAATATAAAGTATCCGAAGAAAACATCAAGAATGGATTTCAAAAAGTAATAAAAAACACCGGATTACAAGGAAGATGGCAACAACTAAAGGAAAACCCAAAAGTAATTTGTGATACAGCACATAATTCACATGGTCTAGAAATTGTGATAAATCAAATCCAAAATGAAAAATTCGAACAATTACATATTGTATTAGGAGTAGTAAATGACAAAGACTTGAATGAAATTTTGCCTTTATTTCCTAAAAACGCAAAATATTATTTTTGTAAACCAAATATTCTAAGAGGATTAGATGCTGATATTTTACAAAAAAAAGCTGCGGATTTCCAATTAAACGGAAAAGTATATAATTCTGTTTCAAACGCTTATCAAGAAGCTTTGAAATCATCTACTCAAAAAGACTTTATATACATAGGCGGAAGTACTTTTGTGGTAGCAGAAGTTTTATAAAAAATGTTTGCAGAATTAAAAATAAGCCTTATATTTGCACCCTGATTATGAGAAATCATTATCATGATAAAAGGGCGATTAGCTCAGCTGGTTCAGAGCACCTCGTTTACACCGAGGGGGTCGGGGGTTCGAACCCCTCATCGCCCACCACTTTTATCAATTTTACTGATAATACAATTTGCATTATCGGGCGATTAGCTCAGCTGGTTCAGAGCACCTCGTTTACACCGAGGGGGTCGGGGGTTCGAACCCCTCATCGCCCAC
>CANGUP010000118.1 GCA_947457105.1 Flavobacteriaceae bacterium | reverse complement strand
GCTTCCTTTGCGGTTGTTTTAAATACCATTACAACCACCACAAACAGTTTTACATTTACGGGGCTTAATCAAACCAGTAATTATTTTTGGAGGGTTTTGCCTAAGAATGTTTCTTGTTCAGGAACCTATAGTTCTCCTTTTAAATTCACAACGGGTCAATTAGGATGTGCAGATTTTAATTCTTCTAATGTACCGTTAACTATTGCTGCCACCGGTACACCAACCATCAACTCAACATTGAACATTCCTTCAGGAGGAACCATTAATTCTATTCGAGTTACAATGAATGTAACACACACTTGGATTAATGATTTAGTGGCTACTTTAATTAGTCCGGCGGGCACCCAAATTAATTTATTTACCAACCCTTGTGTAAGCGATGCAATCAATGATATTGTTGCTACTTTTAGTGACAATGGTACCGCAATTGTTTGTAGTAATAATCCCGGAATTTCTGGAACGGTATTACCAAATCAGTCATTAAGTGGATTGGTAGGTCTAAGTTCAACAGGAACTTGGACACTTAGAATTAGAGATGCTTTTAATCAAGACGGAGGTGCTTTAAATAGTTGGAGTTTAAATATCTGTACTGTTTCGCCAGCGCTAGCAATAAGTGATACGACATTAACCAATTTTGTAATGTATCCAAACCCAAATAACGGAACGTTTACTATCAATTTTGAGGCAGAAAACACCAATCCAGTTGAGGTAAGTGTTTATGATTTAAGAGGACGAGAAGTATATACAAAAAGTTATGCTAATCAATCCCTTTTTAATGAGTCAATAGATTTAGGAGCAATTCAGTCGGCAGTATATTTGTTAAAAGTTAAAAACGGAACTCGATCTGCAACTAAGAAAATAGTAGTTGATAAATAAAATCAATTTGTACTCTAAAATTAAAAGTCCAGCTTTAAGTTGGACTTTTTTGTAAACGATATTTACTAGCCCAGATTACCTCACTAATGTAATATTGGTTTCGGTGTTCGGTGAATTTCTTTTGAAGTGGCATCCTTTTATACCTGTCAGGATTTAAAAACCTGACAGGTATAAAAAATAAAACGGAAAGCTGGAAACACCTGCCTGCCTGCAGGCAGGGCTCCTAAAACTGACTCTGTCAAAGCAACTGTTGAAGTAAATTAATTTAGCTTAAATAAAAAAGCCCAACACTATAGGTCGGGCTTTCTCTTTTATTTAGAATCGTCTTAGTCAGCTAAAACAATTACTTTATTGTCTTTCATTTCAATAGTTCCTGAATTGATTTCCAAAAGGTAGTTTTGATCATTTACTTTGGTAAACTTATCCGCCACTTCTTTTTGGATATTAAAACTAGCGGCTTCAATTTTTACGACACCGTGTTTTAAAATAGAAACTATTGGGGCGTGGTTGTTTAATATTTGAAACGAACCTACTTCGCCAGGTAAAGTAACCGAGGTAACTTCTCCTTTAAATAATGTAGCTTCTGGGGATACTATTTCTAAAATCATTTTTTTTAGTTTATGGTTTATCGTTTATGGTTTGTAGTTTAACTATAAACTACGAACAACTAACTACAAACTGTTATTACGCTTCTGCTAACATTTTTTCTCCAGCTTCAATCGCTTCTTCAATAGTACCTTTAAGGTTGAAAGCCGCTTCTGGCAAGTGATCTAGTTCGCCATCAATAATCATGTTGAATCCTTTGATTGTTTCTTTAATGTCGACCAATACTCCTGGGATTCCTGTAAATTGCTCCGCTACGTGGAACGGTTGTGATAGGAAACGTTGTACTCTACGAGCTCTTGATACTGATAATTTATCTTCTTCCGATAACTCTTCCATACCAAGGATGGCGATGATATCTTGAAGTTGTTTGTATTTTTGTAAAATCTCTTTTACTCTTTGAGCACAGTTGTAGTGTTCATCACCTAAGATTTGAGCCGCAAGAATTCTAGAAGTAGAATCTAATGGGTCAACCGCAGGATAAATTCCTAACTCAGCAATTTTACGAGATAATACCGTTGTAGCATCTAAGTGAGCAAAGGTAGTTGCCGGTGCCGGGTCAGTTAAGTCATCCGCAGGAACGTAAACCGCTTGTACCGATGTAATCGAACCTTTGTTGGTAGAAGTAATTCTTTCTTGCATTGCACCCATTTCTGTTGCTAAAGTTGGTTGGTAACCTACCGCAGATGGCATACGACCTAAAAGTGCTGATACCTCTGAACCTGCTTGTGTAAAACGGAAGATATTATCAACGAAGAAAAGTACGTCTTTACCTTGATCTGAACCTGCTCCATCACGGAAATATTCTGCGATAGATAATCCTGATAAAGCAACACGTGCTCTAGCTCCAGGTGGCTCATTCATTTGTCCGAAAACGAAAGTAGCTTTCGAATCTCTCATTCCTTGTTTATCAACTTTAGTTAAATCCCAACCTCCATTTTCCATAGAGTGCATGAATTCTTCACCATATTTAATAATTCCAGACTCTAACATCTCACGAAGTAAGTCATTTCCTTCACGAGTTCTTTCACCTACTCCTGCGAATACAGAAAGACCACCATGACCTTTTGCAATATTGTTAATCAACTCCTGAATTAATACTGTTTTACCAACTCCAGCACCACCGAACAATCCAATTTTACCTCCTTTTGCATAAGGCTCGATAAGATCGATTACTTTGATACCTGTAAATAAAACTTCAGAAGATGTAGATAAATCTTCAAATCTAGGTGCTTGACGGTGAATTGACATTCCGTTTTCACCTGTTTTTGGTAAATTTCCTAAACCATCAATTGCATCACCAATTACGTTAAACAAACGTCCGTAAACATCCGCACCGATTGGCATTTGAATTGGGTTTCCAGTAGAAACTACATCTGTACCTCTACTTAAACCATCTGTAGAATCCATAGAGATAGTACGTACGGTATCTTCTCCTATATGAGATTGTACTTCAAGTACAAGTAAAGTACCATCTTTCTTAGTGATTTCTAATGAATCATAAATTTTTGGTAATTCAGCATCTTTAGTGTTGAATACTACGTCAACTACTGGTCCGATGATTTGAGAAACTTTTCCTATTGCTTTTGACATTGCTTATGTATTTATTTAATAGCGTTTTAGAAATGAAAAAATGATGTCTTTTTTCAGAGTGCAAAGATAAATTTTCTAAATAGAAAATCAATAGCAAATAGCTATTTTTTTAAACATTTTTTGATTTTTTTTCTATTTGAAGATTAAATCATAGAGAAATCAATATTCAATAAACAAAAAAACCACCAACCGAAGTTGATGGTTTATTATAAATTAAGTCTAAATCTTACAACACAGAAGGGAATAAAATTCTGTAATTCCCAAAATCTACATCTTTAAAGTTTGAACCGTATTTTGCATTTATTGCTTGTAAAAATTTATTTGCAATCAAAGCATATCCTCTTGGACTTGGGTGAACACCATCTAATGAAAATCCACCACCAGTTACAAAAGCAGATGTAACTGTAAATCCACCATTGCTAATACCAGTACTTGCAACCTGAACTAAAGCAGCATTAGCATCAACAAATGCTAAACCTTTAGAAGTTGCAACTGATGAAATTGTTGCGTTATATAAGTCAGTAGCTGTTTTAACTTCAGCTGTTTCTGCAGCTGTTAGGATTGTATTATCTTGCATTGGAAAAGAAACTCCAACTGTATTAAAAGGAGATGGAGCACCAGCCTGAGTAGTACCGATAATTGTTCTTGCTGTTAATAAAACATAATCTCTAGAAGCTGCTGTACCTCTTGCATGTCTTGCTTGACCATAAATACTACCTAAATATGCTGCAGTAGTTGGTCCTACAACTGGAGTAAGTGCAGTTGTAATTTGAGAAGATATATTTATTAAACTTTCATCTCTAATTAATAGTGGGTTTGCTTCAACTGTAGCTGGATTTCCATCGTCCGCAACAAGTGTTACAAAACGAGTTGGAAGACCTGCACCGGTTAATGCTGAATTGATTCCTCCAAACAATGCATTTAGTTGACCTGCACTTGCAGCAGGTAAACCTGGGATCGGATTTGTTGGTACAGTTGTAAAGAATGGTACTGATGTCACATATGGAATGTTAGCAACTACACCTTTTGCTCCATTTGCAGTTAAACTATTTACTAAAGTATTGTAAACACCTGCAAAAGCTGCTGGATCAGTAATATCGTTTGCTCCATAAGTTGCAGGATTTGGATTTCCAGTTTGGTTTACACCAGTTCCTCCAGAAGTTGCATAACTTAAAACGTCATTATTTCCAATCCATAAAGAAAAGAAAGTTGGGTTTTGAGATGTAGCATCATCAATAACTTTAGAAGTAGCTGATGACGAAAATCTCACATAATATGGATTAGCTTGTCCAAGCGCAACTCCTGCTGGATTTCCATAACCAGCAGCTAGTAAATGATAACTTTTTGCGCCTGGCACACCTAAGTTATTAAAAGAACCTGTAAGTTTTGTGGTTACCTCTGTTGATGGTGTTCCAGCAACTGGTACTGGTGCTGCTCCATTGAAGTACAATCTTGGTCCTTGGATTTGAAATCCACCCAATAATAATCCACCAATATTATCATTCATGAATGGTGTTTTAAACTCACCTCCACCAACTTGTGCAAATTGTTGTGCTAAAATATTGGTGTATGCGCCTTTTTGTCCTTCAATAAACAAAGCATTATCACTAAAACCAGCTGTTAAAGAGTTTCCTAAAGCAACATATTTAGAGAAGTCTGCACTACCTGCCGTAAGAGGTAATCCGTCTGATGAATTTGGCTTTGTTGTAACTTCATCATCATTATTACAAGCTATAAAGGTTAACGAAACCAATAATAGCCATTTGAAATTTTTTATCATAATTGTATAGTATTATAAATTTTTAAAATGAATTATGGAGTTATTGTCCAAGAAGCAAAATATTGTTGACCTATTAATCCCGCTCCAAGTACTTGTCGGTATTCTTGACCACCAAGATTTGCAGCACCAAGTTTAATTATAGATTTTAATTTTGGGATACTATAATTGATTTGTGCATCAATAACTGTTGCAGCATCAATCATACCATCAGCAAATGTAGATTCCCATTTGTACTCATCATTCCATCTTGCGCTTAAATTGAAGCCAAAGTTCTTGAATAATTTATCATTACTAATAGAACCTTTAACTCTGTGTTTAGGCGTGTTGAAACTAGCTTCAAAACTTGGGTCTAAAGATTGGTCAAAATCAAATTCAGCATAGTTATAATTTGCACTAATTTCAAAATTTCTTGGTAATTTGTAAGCAAGACCTGCTCCAAAACCTATCGATTTAATTTCGATATTAGTATTTGTATAAAGTTGGAAGGCTCTTGTATTACCAGTAGATATTGCATCTACAGATTGAACTCCGGCATTTGTAGGTCCTAATAAAAGATTTGGTGCATCTTGAGCTGTTCCATAAGTTGGAGCAACTACAGTTATATTTCCAATAAAGTCATTATATATATTGTAGTATCCGTTTAAATCATAAGATAACTTTTGAACTTGTCCTCTGTATCCTAATTCAAATGCTTTAACCGTTTCTGGTTTTACCAGTCCAACATTAGTTCTCCTTAATAAAGCCGCTGCTGCAACTGGGTTAGTTCCTGCTAATGCAGCAAATTGTTGAACTGACGCAGCTGTATATGAATTATAGTATGCATTATTACCATTTATAGTAGTTGAAGTACCTCCAACAACTGCTTGACCTAATGGTGAAGTTACTGGTAAAGTTTCAGAATATCTAATTAAGTTGTCTGGAGCAGAACCAAGTAAAACAGCATTACCAACATTAAAACCAATATATTGGTCTTGAGTTGTAGGATTACGGAAACCTGTTTGGAATGAACCTCTAAAAGTATGTGCTTTTTGAGCACCAGCTGAATAAACCGCAGAAATTCTTGGAGAGAAATTACCATCAAAATTTTGAGCTTTATCGTAACGAATAGATGCTGTTAACTTCAATCTGTCTTCCATTAATTTCTTTTGAATTTGAGTATATGCTCCGTATTCGTTGTAACTGATTGGGCTTGTATAATCTGTATAGATTCTTCCGAACGAGTTTAATTCGTATAATCTGAACGAACCTCCAACTTGAATTTCAGCAAATTTTATTAAGTCTTTGAAGTTGTAATTTGCATCTGAATGATACATGTAAGAATTGTCTACTAATTTTGAACCTGTAAGTACATTTGGATCAGCAATTACTCTATTGAAAGCATTTTTGAAAGCATCTGTACCCGGTACTAATCTACCTGTATCAGCAGTATTTCTTGCAATAGCATGTGCTTGAGCTGGTGTCGCTCCACCTAACAAAGTCGATTGAATGTAGGCTCCAGCGTATTCTCCAAACCATTGATTGTCAGATTTCCATTGTCTGTTGATATTTAATCCTGTAAACAACATGTCATAAGAATTTCCACCATCTTCAGTTGTGAAATAACCTCTAACGAAGAAATTTTTACCTTTTACTTCTAATTTATGCTGTTGCATGAAGAATCCGTTCAAATAATATCTGTTAGCTCCTTGATAAACGGTGTTACCAAAACCAAATTTACTTTGCCAGATAATTTCTGTGTCATTTGCCCATGGCTTGAAATGTAACGAGAAATCAATTTTAGCATTTTGTACTTTATTATCTGTTAAATCAACTTCATTATAACCTGTTCTACTAACATTATAGTTAGGTAAAACTGATGCTTGAGCTGGAGAGATAACTCCCAACCCTACAAGTGCATTACCAACACTTCTTAGATTCGTAGAAGCCTCATCACCATAAACATTCATACCATTATAGTTATGAAAACTTCTATCACGACCTACATTATTTACTAAATCTTTATCTCTGTAATCTGTAGCAAACCAATCTGTTCCATTCATAAATGTGAAATTGGCTTTAGCAGCAAAATGTTTAGTAAAAGCATGTGCAACTCTAACTCCATAATCATAATACAAGTTGTTTCCAGCTGCATTTTGACTTGTCATACCATACTTTGCATATGCTGTTACTCCTTGCTTATCAAAAGGACTTTGACTGGTCATGAATAAAATACCATTAAAAGCATTTGCTCCATATAATGCAGAAGATGCTCCAGGAAGCAATTCAACACTTTGAACATCAATTTCAGAAATACCAATAAGGTTCCCTAAAACGAAGTTTAACAACGGTGAAGAGTTATCCATACCATCAACTAATTGCATGAATCTTGTGTTAGCTACAGTAGCGAAACCTCTTGTGTTAATGGACTTAAATGACATACTACTTGTATTCATTTGAACCTCTTTTAGATTTTCAAGACCATCATAAAAACTTGGAGATGCTGTTTTTTTGATGTCTTTAATTGTCATTCTTTCAATTGTAACTGGAGATTCTTTGATTCTCTCAGGAGCTCTAGAAGCTGCAACTACAATCTCATCCAATTGTGTGTCTTGATTTTCCATCTTTACTTCAATTTTTTGGGTTGCTGAAGTAACTTCAATTTTTTGAGTAGCAAATCCAATGCTTGATACCTCAATTGTAAAAGGTGGTTTTTTGGTGACTTTGACAATAAACTTACCGTCTACATCTGTAACAGTACCTGATGACTCGCCAACAACTTTAACGTTTGCGCCAGGAATTGGTTCGTTTTTACTGTCTTTTACCGAACCTGAAATTGTACTTTGAGCAAATGAAATGCTACAAAAAAACAACGTCAAAATAAAATAATAAATCTTCATTAGGTTTGATTTTGTTGGTTTAAGAAGCCAAAATACAAATAATTTTTATATTATTAAAAAAAGTGAAGATTATTTTAATAATTATCACTTTTTTTAACTCTTTTCGATTAATCCGCAATCAAAAATCTTTATGTTTTTATTAACTTATTGTGAATATTACTAAAAAAATATTATGCGCACATAGTAAACGGCCTTCTATTTTAAATTAATCATAAAAAGGTTAAAACAAAAAAGCGAGAAAAATATTTTTCTCGCTTTTTTAATCAAATTTCTTATTTAATTTATTCAACTGTAACTGATTTTGCTAAATTTCTTGGCTGATCAACATTACATCCTCTTAATACCGCAATGTGATAAGAAAGAAGTTGTAATGGAATTGTAGTTAAAAGTGGTGAAAGCGCATCTGATGTTTCAGGAATTTCAATCACATGGTCTGCTAGACCTTTTACTTGAACATCACCTTTGGTAACAACGGCAATAATTTTTCCGCTTCTTGACTTGATTTCTTGAATATTACTTACCACTTTATCGTAATGTCCTTGCTTAGGAGCGATTACAACTACTGGCATTTTTTCGTCAATTAATGCAATCGGTCCGTGTTTCATTTCTGCAGCTGGATATCCTTCAGCATGAATATAAGAAATTTCTTTTAACTTTAAAGCTCCTTCTAAAGCAACTGGAAAATTATATCCTCTACCTAAGTATAAACAATTTGGTGCATCTTTATATATAGAAGCAATTTCTTTAGCAATTTCGTTTGTAGAAGACAATGCTTCAGCTACCTTTTCTGGAATCAATTCTAATTCTTGTAAATATCTATGGAAGTCAGAATTTGACATAGTTCCT